>NZ_JAMPNV010000013.1:0-110501 GCF_028479565.1 Providencia sp. PROV202
GTCACCCACTTTGACCATTTGCCCGCCAAGGGATACATAATCAGAGGATGCATCAGCGGTTTTCGCGATATTTTGAACATCGTCGAATTTATCGGCTAACTTAGAGAACTTGGTCAGCTTAACCATCTCATCTGCACTATCCGCAACTGACTGCCCAACTTTTGTACCTTTAGTGGCAATATTTCCCAATGCATTAGTGAAACTTTGTGGCATGGATTTAATAACGCTCTTTAATAAGGTACCGACATTCTTTGCCAACATTTTAGTAACGTTACTAACTGTATTTGCGATGTTTTTGGCAAATGATGACATAGAAAGCAAAGAGATTGCTAAGAATGCAATGGCCGCCAACACCATACCGACAATACTGCCTATCTTCTTAGCTTCTTCTTCCGGAACACCAAAGGTAATCAGCATATCGGTCACGGCACTGGAAATTTCGGCTGCAAGCATTTGCATCAAGCTTCCATGACCCGTTTCCTCTAGCACAATGTCAGCAATTGACATTGCAACACCAATAGCGGCAATCGCTAATGTTAGCGGAGCTGCTGTACCAAATGTTGCCACTGTGGCAATGACCGAAACAGCTAGCAGCACATAGCTAAAAATTTTACTGGCACAAGATGCCGCTTTGTTGGCATCTGCCGCTTTACGTTCGGCTTCTGCCGCTTCTTTGGCTTTTTTATCTGAATCTTTACGAGAGGCTTCACTGATTGTCATCATCAGCTCTTCTTGCTCTCTCATATTGCGAACTGAATCTTCATTCATCGCTTTTTTTAATTGAGCCGTTAACATCGTTAGAAGCGCAAGCGTGTTTTCCCATTTTTCACCATCAACATTCGTTTGCAGTGGTGCGGTCTCTATAAATTGATTTAATTTTTGACGATCTTCATCAGCAGTTGCCGCTAACTTTGTGGAATCACTCAGCAATGAATCTAATGATGAACTTAGCTGGCTAATCTCATTTTTGAGCACACTAAGTTCGGTACCCAGTTCTGTAATGTTTGACTCTAATGTTTTTTGCTGTTGGGTGATGAGCTTTATTTCGCTTGAAAGCTGCGTAATACTCGCTTCCAACATCACCTCTTGGTTATGAACTTCTTCGGTATAAGGTTTTGGAGAAGAATTCAATTGACCTAATGCTGTTTGGCTTTTAGCTAACTTAGCGCTTAGCTCAGTAAGCTTCCGTTCATTACTGGCAAATAGAGATTTGCTATTTGAAAGTTGGTTAACAAGTTCATTAGATTTAAGGTTAAGCGGCTTTAGCTGAGCCTTTTTTTCAACCACTTTGTCATGAGTTTCATTCAGTCGCTCAGTAGAGCCAGCAAATGATTTTAATAACTCAGCACCTTGCTGACGCAGAGATTCTGATTCAATATTCAATAACTGTAGGCGGTCATTTAATTCACTAATATTGCCTTCGTGTAATAACTTGCGAATAGAGGAAAACGTTTCAAGCAGTATCGCATTCGCGTTAAACCCGTTGCCTTGCTGAGCCTCTGGAGACATCTTCATTGCCGACATTTTGGGTTTGACTAGTTTTGGAAGATGTTCTGAACCCTGACGCTTCATTTGTTCTGAAGACACCAGCTCAGCACATGCCAATTCTAAGGCTAATACCGCTTTTGCGCTCGCTTCGCCCAATCCCAAAGGATTATTCCCTTGTAAGAAGGTGTGAATATTATTAATTCGATCATTACCTGAAGCGTTACTGATGCCCGGCATGGTGACTTGACTCATGGTATTTCCTTCTTTAAGTATTAGAGTCCGATAACTCTGATGGCTCTGATGGCTCTGCTTTTTCGAGATTTGTCTTTAAAGCACTCAAATAAGCCTCTGATTTTTTCTTTAAATCTGCATCAAAACTGTTTTCAACTACGCTTTCAAAACAGTGAATTGCCGCACTGCTCTTCTTCAGCATCAAATTGCACTGCCCTGCATGGAACAATGGTCGGTAATCATTTTTCGCCAAAACAAAGGCGAGTGCGTATAATTCCGTTGCTTTCTCATAACGTTTCGTTAATTGATAAACAGCCGCTAATCCCATGACATAGTCAGTGTTATAAAAATCGTAAGTACTTAAAAAGCGAAAGAATGTTTCCGCTTCTTCTAATTTTCCTTGCTGATAAAATTCATATGCATAAGCATAAATACCATCCATCGTTGTCTGTGGAATACCATGAATATCTTTATATGTTGCACCATCCATAAGTGCGCTTGTAATTCCGTCTAGTAATGCTTCCATGTCAATCTGTGTATTTTCTGTTTCAGTATGATTCATATTTTCACCTCGTTATTAATACGTGATATATGATGCAAACTGCTCTGTTGCATCATAGTTAATAAAATTTTCCATTTCTTATAAAAAACGATTCAATGCATGAATAGTTTATTCATGGCACCATCGATTCATGATGAAATTAACCGCTCCAATGCTTCATCAACATTTATTCCTAATTTTTCTAATTCCACGCGAATCAGCCAATTAATTATTTGCATAACATCCTGCAATCCATTTTCATCAATAAAGCTATTTTTTTTATAATTTCGCCATATTTGACGAGCCAAAATAATGTCTCTTACTACAGGTACATTCTGTTGCTCTGCATATTTAATAACGGCTTTCGCTTGCACCCCACGTGTTTTTAACATTAAGAAAGGTAGTGGTGCGATATTCGAATCATAATAAATCAACATGGCAATATGTGTCGGATTTGCCATAACGAACGTCGAGTTTTTAATATTTGACTTCACTTCCTCTGATAATATTTCTTGGTGTATTTCCTTACGTGCACTTTTAATATGAGGGTCACCTTCATTATCTTTGTGCTCTTTTTTGACTTCCTGTTTCTCCATTTTTAGGTTTTTAATAAATAAGAAAAACTCAGCAATTGCATCCACCAAAACAATAATTAGCGCTACCGCAAGAAAGACGAATACAAATATAATACAAAGACTTACCCACTTATCTGTCATGCCATTGATCGTGGTAAGGTATAACATAAAAATTTCGTGCCGCCACACCACAAAAAAAGTGGCAGCGGAAACGCTAAAGACCAACAAGTACAAAATGGCTTTAATCAGTTCTTTAAGCGAATTTAAAGAGAATATTTTTTTAAATCCGGCAATTGGGTTTAATTTTGTAAAATCGAGTTTGATTGCTTCGGTCGCTAATCTAAATCGACTCTGTAATAGTGAAATAATGGTTCCTGATAAAAAACAGGCAATCAAAACAGGCACCACTATACTCAAAAATACTTTTGAGAACTGCCAAAGTAAATTATCGATATAAATATCACGTGGGTTTAATAATAATTTTTTCATTAACCCACCCAGTTCATATAAACTGGACATTCCGCCAATAACAAATGCACCTGTGACTAATACAATCGCCGCTATGGTGTCCTTACTTTTATAGCTCTGTCCTTTTTTGGCTGAATCTTTTATTTTCTTGTCGGTAGGCTTTTCTGTTTTTTCAGCCATAACACAGCCTCATAATTCCGCATCAGTAATCACTAAGGTGAATGAAAAATAGTTTTTAATGGCGACATCGAAATCATATTGACCAATATATCCGGAACTTCATTTTGGAAATAAAGTAAAAACACAATAAAAGCGATGATCGACTTAATTGCCAAAGACAATGAAAATGCATTTAATTGCGGACAAAAACGGGAATATAATCCAAGTGCCACTTCCGAAATAAATAGCGTCACAATAATCGGCGCCGTTAATATCACACCATTCACCACTGCCTTATTTAACCATTCCCCTAACGGCAAACTATTAAATGAAGTAAACCCATGGGCAAAGGGCAATAATTGGTAGCTTTGTGCAAATACGTTGGCGAGTTGGTACATTCCCCCTTGCGCCAAAAACACCATACACACGATATAACTGATAAATACCGCTAATTCAGAGGCTTCCGTACCACTTGCTGGGTCTACAATACTACTAATGGTTTCCCCCCGCTGGGTATCTATCAACTCGCCGATAACATTGGCAATCATAAATGGCAGCCCTAAAATCAGTGCCAATACAATGCCAATACTGACTTCGTAAATAAAAACCTCACTGAGGCTGATTTCATCCCAATTTATTTCGCGGGCGGTAAGATAAGGCCACATCCCTAACGCCAAATACGCGACGACACAGTTTTTAATGATCCCGCCATTGAGCAATTTATTACTCAAAAAAGGCAAAAAAAACATGACAGGGGCAATACGCAACCACGCAAATGCGACTTTCACTAGCCCTTGCTGAAAATTAAAATACAAGGACGACGCCAATGAGAGCATCTCCTGATTCATCCAAATAACCCTATCGCTGGCAAAGCGGTTGTCATGACTTCAATGGCGTAATTCATCACTTTATCCGCCAGCCAACCTGAAATCATAAACAAGGAACCAAACACGGCTAATAGCTTGATACCAAATGGTAACGTCTGTTCCTGAAGCTGGGTCACGGTTTGTAAAAGCCCCACTAACAGCCCCACTACCGTCGCCACAATCACGGGAATAGCCGACAATATGACGATCAACAACATCGCTTTATTACTGACATAAATGATTGAATCCATTTTCTATTCCCTTACGTCAATGCTGTGCGAGTTCGAAATACTGCATCACCAACCCTTTCGAAATCAGTGACCATCCATCAATTGCCACAAACAAAATCAATTTCACTGGCACTGAGATAGTCACGGGACTCATCATCATCATACCGAGTGCCAATAGAATGCTTGAGATCACCAAGTCGATAACCACAAACGGTAAATAGATATAAAAACCAATTTCAAACGCAGATTTAATTTCACTCAATGCGTAGGCTGGTAGTAATGAAAATAGCGTTGGCGCCGCTTGCTCTTCTTGCACCTCGGCTTCCGTTTTACCCTGCTGAATAGACTCGAAGAAATTCACTAATTGAGGATCGGAATATTTCACTAAGTAATCTTTATAACGCCCTAGCCCGTTATCAACGAAGTTGTCGATGGATTCCACATTGCTAAAATCCACGCTTTCGTGGCGCATATAATTGTTCACATCTTGCAGCACAGGCATCATCACAAAAATGGACAGTAGCAAGGCAATACCATTGAGTGCCATCGTCGAAGGCACTTGTTGTACTCCCATCGCATTGCGCACCATAATCAGCACAATCGAAATTTTTAGATAGCAGGTTCCAGCTGCAATAATAAAAGGCAGCAGCGTGGAAAAGGCGATAAGGACTAATAAAGGTATTTCATTCGGAACCGTTGGCATGCTTATAACCTTTTATCACCTAAGCTTACCAATCGCTTAATTTCTAAGCCTAATTCGTCACTATCACCAATATAGGTCAGCTCACCTTCTGCGATCAGTTGTTTGTTCGCATACACCTTCACTTCGCGTTCTTTATTTTCACCAATTGAGTAGACTGCCCCTGGCTGGAGCGAATTCAATTCCTCTACACTGATGTCTGAATGACCCAATACAAAGGTCAATTTGACCGTGAGGTCGTGTAAATTAAAAGGACGAACAGTTTCATCAACAAACTCCTCTTCCACCGCAGAAGCTATCTGTTCGTCATCTGCTGTCATTAACTGTTCAATCATAAAAATGCCTTCTTGTTGTTTTTGAAAATGGGCCAATACACGCCCTGCAACGGTCATATCTAATTGCAATTGCTGAATACGCAGCACATCGCCAAGCGCGATAGACTGCAAAGTTTTACTACTGATATGGCTATAACCTAAAATCCAGTCGGCTTGCAGCTTAAGCTGCTCGACTACCCCGTTTTGCGCCTTACGCTCGGTTAGCCCTTCAATAGGCTCAGCTAACAACACAATGCCAAGTTTCTTTTCTTTCACCGTGAACCTTGGTTGTTGGAGCTGTTCATCATCAATAATCTCGACATCATGACAACGGAATTGCTCGGAGAAAAACGTCTTTCCGGTATTTTCATAAGTAAAAATTTTGCATAAGCTTTTGGTATCTAAAAGATTCCATGCATAGTGAGCCAACTTAGGCCAGCGGTGACGGCACCATTCTTCAGCATTTATCAGCACTTGGGTTTTTTGCTTTTTACTGTGTAGGGTGACTTGAAAATAGCGTTCTCCAACCTTGGGAATATGCATGTCTAAGTCCCATTGAAAACGCTGCTGCCACTCTCTCACCTGCTTTTCTCGGTGACTAATTCGATGAATGTTTAGCATTAGGACTCCTCATCTTGCTGATGCTGTTGTTGTCGTTGACGCTGTTGACCTTCCTGCTCTTCACGTCGGATCACCATTTTTTGTTCACCTGTCCATAAATGCTGGTTGTCTTGCAAAGCCTGCTGAACTTCATGGCTTAGCGTTGATGCCACCACCTGATCTTTGTTGGCGCTCGCTAAAGCAAAAGAGACCGTTGGTGCATTTTGCCATTGGCTAAAGGTGTAGCTCAGGGTGCGAGAAGGCACCGTTTTGAAACTTTCACTCTCGGAAGCTGCCATCAATTCAGCAACTTTGCTTGCCATGGAAGAGGCTTGCTGCATATGTGCTGGGGTTTGGGAAGCTGAAGCTTGAGAAGTAGGAGTTTGGGGCATCACAGTCAGTGATTTCTCCCCCATCTCTGCACGCACTTGCGCGACGATATTTTTGGTAATATCCATTTCATCCGGTTGAATCACTTCTGATTTTTCAATATTGAAGTTTTTCATATCAGGAAAATGTTGAGGTGCAGGACGCTCATTTGGTGCAGGTCTGACGTCGTGACTCGTAGAGGCATTCAGCCCCTTAACCTCATGTTGAATTTGCATGCTAGGTTCAAAAGAAGACTGAATTTCACTCACTAAATTCGATTGACCATCACGCAGAGGTGACTTCAATACAGCGATATCCACGACTTCAGTCTGCTGCGCTAATGGGACGCTCATCCATTGAGTTTGCTTTACGCTTGTCGGATTATCTGACAAAAATCGAGCGGCTTTTTGTTCCATAGCTTTTGTTTTAACGGTTTTCTTGTCCGCCAATTGACTGACCGATACCGTCCCAATATTGGCGTTAAACGTGACCTGTGGAATATCGTTTTCACTCACCATGTGCCCTAATGAGTCATCGGGTTGTGCACTTAGCGAATGATTTGCTTCGCTATTGTTTTTATCTGAGCCATACTCTGCAGAGAGAAATGCCATTTTCCCACCAGAGTGTATGTGCTGGATTTGAGTCGGCAAGTTCAACAGAACGGGTACCGCCAACTCTTCTACTGGTTTTTTAGGCTTTTTATTATTACCAGTCACTTGAGTCAGTTTTTTTTGAACAATATCCTGAGCAGCTTTTTTGACTGAATGCTGCTGCCCGCCTTCCTTTTGAAAACCCGTTTTTTGCTGATCATATTTTTGATGATGAAAACCTAGCGATGAACTTTTACCTTCCATTATGGAATTAAATTTACTTTCACTAGGCAGTGATTTTATTGTCGACATGAACAAACTGCTCCTCAATTTCATTTTGTTGCTGGCGCTCTAATTTTAACCACTGCGCCCTACGTTGTTGCTTGAGATATTTTCGGAATTTCTCGCACTTATTACGCAAAATGGACGTCTGTTCAGTCATTTGCTGCTTCAATAAATGATACTTAGATAATTCAGCGTCGATGTTTTCTATCTGAAATTCACATTGGGCGATTTCTGATAAAACCACGGCTTTTTGCCGTTGACGTTCCCAAAAATCCATTTGAGTTAATTCTTCAGATTTTTCATACATCCCCACCTGTAGAGCTAATATGGCAATCCGTTGGTGAATATCTTGACGCTGTTGCTGCAACTGCAAAATGGCGTGTTTCAGCTTGCTTTGCTCTAACTGCACTCTTTCGAGACGCTTTTCAGCCAGCGTTAATAATTGATTAATCATCAGGATGCCAAATGGTGTAATCGGGCTAACATCTCCTCAAAGCCCTCTGACTCATCCATGTTTTGTTGTAAGAAATGATTGATATCCTGCTGTTTATCTAAAGCACGGTCATTTTCTTGGCTTTCACCTCGCTGGTATTCCCCTAATTCGAGGTACAGCTTTATCTGCTCTAAACGAGATAAATTTTCACGAACATCGACAGAAAATTGGCGATGTTCCGGCGTTGTCACCTTTTGAAAAACACGGCTAATACTGTGCAAAATATCAATCGCGGGGTAATGTCCTCGCCCCGCAAGTTTGTGACTGAGATAAATGTGCCCATCCAAAATAGAGCGAATTTCATCTCCAATAGGGTCGGCTTCTTCCTCGCTTTCTAATAACACTGTGTAAAACGCAGTAATAGAGCCCTGTTTTACGCGCCCTGGGCGTTCGAGTAATAACGGGAGTTGCTCGAAAACAGAGGCGGGATAACCACGGCGTGCAGGGAGTTCCCCTGCTGCGAGTGCCACATCGCGCAATGCCCTTGCATAACGGGTCATTGAATCGACATACAATAAAACCTGTTTTCCTAAATCACGGAAATATTCCGCCATCGCTGTCGCCAACAAGGCGGCATTACAACGCTCAATCGGCGGGCTGTCGGAGGTGGCATACACTAAAATGGTTTTATCCGCATGGGGGGACTGCTTGAGTTCTTCAATAAACTCAATCACTTCTCGCCCGCGCTCACCAATCAATGCCACAATATGAATATCCCCGTGAGCGTGATTGATCAGCATGTTCATTAATGAAGTTTTACCGCTACCCGCCGCGGCAAAAATACCGATACGCTGACCTAACCCGCACGTGAGCAATCCATCGATAGCACGAATTCCTGTGACCATCGGTTCATTGACTGGGCGGCGTTTATTCACACTCACTGGAGGATTATCGATGCGTTGCAGCTTAGTTTTTAACTGTGTAATTTCGCTATTTTTCTGACTTAATGCGCCTTCTAATTCCCCTGCTGCATTAAAAATATTCCCAGCCAGATGCTCTCCCATTTGAAATACAAACGGATAACCACTTGGGCGAATAACCACTTCACGAGTGAGGCCCTGAGCACGACCAATTAGGCTCAGTACCGTTAGCCCTTCTTTGAAGCCTATCACTTGCGCTTTGGCGATAACTTTTGGCTGTGCCAATGACTGCTCAATAAAGCAGATCTCGCCAATAAATACGCCATCCAATGGGGCTTCAATCAGGCATCCATGAATGCGCACAGGATGTGCGCAAACGTCAAAAATTTTCATCATCAATTACGATAATTGCAGGCGTAATTCGTTAACGCATTCAAAAAATTCTTCAAAAGAATCAGCAAATACCTGCATGTCATCCAATGAATTCACCTTTAATACCGCGGATAACACTAAGTTATTTTCCATAATATTTAATGCAGGTTGCCCCGGATGAAAATTACGCGGTACATACTCTAAAATGCTTTTTAATAATGAAGCGCTGGATGCCTCGAGTCGGCTGTAATTACATTCCATTAAGTTGCACCAAATAATTAAATCATCGGATGACAAATCAATATTAATCGCAGGTGCATCATTCATTTCAAGTTGAATGTTGGAATGGCAATCAAGCTGCGGATTAACTAAATCACTGCGCCCCATGGCATTTAAAAATTCATTCAATTTCTCGACAAAGCGGTATTTCATTTACGTGTTCCTTATATTGTTTTAATAACGTTGACCTTCACCATTTCGGAAACCTCATTAAATGAGAGCACCTCAAGTTCAGGAAAACGACCTTCTAAGATTTTTTTCACAAACCGGCGGATATCCACAGGTACCAGTACATTGACATCCCTAACAGATAAATAACTGTTTTCTAATGCCAATTCAGCTGCTTGAATAAGCTCATTGCTTTTTTCAGGTTCTAGATGCAAATAAACGCCACCGGATGATTGGCGGATACCTTGACGAATGGTGTCTTCCAATTCGGCATTCACCATTAAGACATTCAAGCGCCCTTCCACCGAGAAACGGGATGAGATATAACGCGCCATGGAACTGCGAATATGCTCTACCAGCATCATGCTGTCTTTCTCTTTGGGCACCCATTGCACTAAGGTTTCAATAATTAACTTCATATTGCGCACCGAAATTTTTTCCATTAATAAACGTTGGAAAACTTCCGTGACTTTTTGTACGGTGGCGTGGCGATAACATTCTTTCAGCAATTCGGGGTATTTTCTTTCAAGATCATCCAGTAAATTTTTAGTTTCTTGGATCCCGAAGAATTCATTGATGTAACGTAATAACAACGTACTGACGCAATCAATCATTTCTGTCACGTCGTCGCGCACTAATAGACCAAGTTGCTCTACATTTTCACTGTATTGGTTGTCAAACCAGGTGCTGACTGAACCATATTCATCGGTATATTTGATAAGTTCCATACCAAGATATTCCAACTCATCATTCGCCGTCAGTAAGCGCTGACCATGAAAATAGACATCGTATTCACCCGCTTTGACTTCGTTTATTAGCACCACAATTTTGTTTTCGGGCACGATAGGCGAATAGTTAATGGCAATATCTGGGATGCGGTATCCATAGCGAATAAACACATCTTTTTTCATGCGAGATAAAAAATTATTATCTTCTAGATGCTGCTTATATTGCTGATTAACCGAGATAATGACGGGTAAGGTTTCTGGAATATATTCATCGTCAAAATCATCATTCGCGCGTTGAGTTTCCCCTTCAGTGGCTTCGGTTTGCAGATTTTCTTCACCTAATTGCTGCTCTTTTCGCTGTTCTTTGCGCTTTTTAAAATAGCGAGTGGCAAATAACCCCATCAGCAATGCCGCAAGGAACAAGAAAATGGCTGTTGGAAATCCGGGTAAAAAGCCCATAAATAGCACGATAAATGCGGTGATCAGGATGGTAAAATCATTGTCAAAAAGTTCAGAAACAATGTTTTCACCCAAGTTTTTATCATTGCCACCCACGCGGGTTACAATAAAGCCAGCACTGATAGAGATAAGCAGCGCGGGAATTTGCGCGACCAACCCATCACCGATAGTTAATAATGTGAAGGTGTTTAATGCCGTAGAGATGTCCATACCTTGCTGAGCCGTACCCACTGATATCCCGCCGATTAAGTTGACGAAAATAATCACGATACCGGCAATGGCATCCCCTTTGATAAACTTCATCGCACCGTCAAAAGAACCGAATAACTGGCTCTCTTTTTCCAGTTCGCCACGTTTAACTTTCACGGTCGCTTCATCGATAACGCCAGCGCGTAAATCCGCATCGATACTCATCTGTTTTCCGGGCATCGCATCCAAAGAGAAGCGAGCTGCCACTTCAGCAATACGTTCTGAACCTTTGGTGATAACAATAAATTGCACGATAGTCACAATGGCGAATACCACCATTCCCACCACCAAGTTGTCCTGAATAACGAACTCACCGAAAGTATCGATAATATCGCCAGCATCCGCTTCAAGCAGAATAAGTCGGCTGGTACTGATAGATAGTGCCAATCTAAACAGCGTACTAATCAGCAGAATAGACGGGAAGGATTGGAAGTTAAGGACTCGCGTAATATAAAACGAGCTCATAAAGATCAGCACCGAAATCATAATGTTCAGTGCAATCAATAAATCGACCAAGACGGTAGGTAACGGAATAATCAGCATCGCAATAACCATCACCATGATGACTAGCACCATCAGCTCAGGACGATTACGGATCTGCAGTAAAAATCCGGTTAAGTTTTTCATGAAATCGTGTATTTCCTATCAAATTAGGGTTGTCGACGTAAGCGCTGCTCTTGCGCCAACAGTTGATCCATCTGTATTTTTAATTGGTCGAGTAATTCATCACGCGCTTCCAATGAGTAAAAAATGGCAACGGGGATAATTGAAAACGCAATAATCAGAAGCTGAACAAAGCGGGCGCGTAGATCCGTAGTCATGGCACTTAATTGCGCCTGAATGAAATTCACAAGCTTGTCATTAAAACTTTCTTGGCTCCGGATCCCACTAGTAAATAGTTGGCTTAGCACCTTCTCCAACTGGTTCTGCTGCAAGTGGTTTTGTGACAAGTATGCTTGCTGGCGAAACAGACCCGATTGGAGAAATTGCTGACTAAATGTGCGATCTAGTGACTGCAGCTCACGTAGACGACCAATTCGTGTAAAGAAGCTGCCAAACTCACTGATATTGAGGTCTCCCAGCGGCAGTGCTTGTAAATCACACGCCAAGGCTCTTGCGAGATAGCGCATCATGTTTTCGCGTTGAGCCAGTTCCATCTCTTCCACCCACTGTTCGTATAAATAGACCACTGGACCGTCATAGCCGATAAATTCGCGGTATACGGTACGTAAGTTCCCAGCACTTTCACGCAGAGTTTGGGCAAACGCTTTTGCGATTAGCGCAATGTTTGCGCCTGCCTGCGCCATACGGTTGGTGTCTTCTGTTAGCAGTAACCGCTCTAACTCTTGTAAAGCCTCTATCTGTTCTTGCTTAAGTTTCTTTCGGTTAATCAGCGCAGCTAATACCATTAATAAATCACTGGGATCCGTGAAATACTGCAATAGAAATGCGCGTAATTGCTGAGGCGTCATCATTTGGCGATTTAAAATCCCCTCAATGCGCAACACTTTTTCATCCGCATTATTTTCTAGGATGCGCTCTGCAAACTGCATCCACTCTTCATCCTGCCCTTGCTTTGAACCGCTGCGACGAACGTGGCTCGCCGCCAGCATCGCCATGGAAGCATATTCGCTTGAGCTATCAATCACCCCCGCACCGCGCGCAGCTTCATCAGAGTCATCACTGGTTTTCGTAGCTGTACGACTCTTATCTTGCGCGTTCAGTAGCATGCGGTTGCTGTAGCTCAGCGGGGTTATTGCCATGAGTCCCTCATGTATTGCTGGAGGAACTGTACGGTTCCATGCAGTTGGCTATCTTTTTGTGTAATACGGGTTTTCTCGGAAAATTGTCGCCCATCCCACACTTCGTTTTCATCCAGTAAACGCGGCTGGATTAAAAAGATGCGCACCATCTTTTGTTGATTAGTCGAGCTATGACGGAATAAGCCACCTACCCAAGGGATATCGCCAAGAAGAGGGATTTTGCTTTCATTTTCAATATATTGGTCGCGAGTATAGCCACCGATTAGCAAACTGCTATCTTTGGCGATACGTGCCACTGTATTAATACTGGTGCGGTTAACAGTCGGAAGCCCTTCAACGCTGGACGTTTTGCCGCTGCTATCACGGTTTTCTGCTCCGTCTTCGATATTGACTTCCATTTCAACACTTTGACCAGCTGAAATGCGCGGCATGACGCTGATCATCGTGCCGTAAGTGACAGATTCGAGGGTTGCGGTACGTTCACCTTGTAGCTTGGCGTAGAAACTGGTGTTGTTATCAAACAGCGCAGGAACGTTTTCTTGGGTCAGTAACACAGGGCGCGAGACAATTTGGCTATTACCATTTTTGCTTAGCGCATCAATTTGCACTAAAAACTTACTGCTATCGGGCAAAGTGCTTCGATTGAAAGAAACAGAGCCGCCTCCCACATTAAAAGAGCCCACTTCCCAATTCACCCCTAAGTTATCCAACTCAGAACGCGTGATATCGATGATCCACAAGGAAAGCTCAACTTGGCGGCGGCGGTTATCTAATGTTTTAATTAAATCGCGAACGTAACGGATCTGTTCAGGGCTACCTTTCACAATCAGGCTGTTACTATCAGGATGGGCAACCAGAGAAAAACTACTATTTGATGCGCCACCACGTCTGACAGTGACTTGACGATTTTCAGAACGAGCGCCACCAATTGGTGCATCCATCAAGGCATCAATTTCATCCCCATCGGTATTGAGCTTTGCAGGTAAAATTTCGAGGGTTTCTTCGACGCTACTCCCCCCATTTTTAAACAGGGAACTGATCACCGATAACATACCGGGAACAGTGATCGATTGACCACGTAATGAGTAGCTTCGGTCGCTTACAGAGGCATGCTTCAGCGGGATCACCGCGACATTACCACTGGTTTTTTCTTCTTGCTTGCGTTGCTCGCCAAGATACAGCGCAGCACCTTTAATCAACTCAACATAGAGCGGTGGTCCCGACACAAATAACATCGTGTCGCCACCTTGGGAACGCACAGGAAAACGCGCGTCATAGATGCCATTACGCTGGATATAGCTGATAACTTGCTGGCTACTGACTTTGTGAGTCGGAATAATCAGACTACGCATTTCACTATTATCATAGACATAAATGCCTGCGCCATCGTCATACCAAACTAATGCGATACGACGCGTTAAGGCTTTAAACATTTCATCAGCATTCGCGAGATTAAAATTTCCCGTCACTTTTTTCTGGGACGCCAATTTACTTAAAATAATCGGCTTGTTAATTTGTTCTGCTACAGCATCAAACACTTTACCTACCGCGATATTATTCGCCACAAACGTGTCTGCACTTCTTTCTTTCGTCACTGGCTCTGCAATCATCATTTCTGATTGAGCGGTATTGATATTTACACTCAGTAAAAACAGCGAAATAAAAATCGCCATTAATTTTTTACTGTTCATATAACGTTGCTCCAAGGTGCCTTATTTCTGATGGGGTTAATCCCAATTCTTTTTTCAAATCATTCGTGAAGTGAGAGGCAGAGCAGTAACCTGCTTCTAACCCAACATCTAGAATAGAACTTTCACTTTCAATTAATTGCAAAATGGCCGCACCCATACGTACGCCCATAATTTTGCGTTTAGCGGTTTTATTAAAGTTTTCTCGGTAGAGTTGTCTAAAATAAGAAGCTGAAATGCCATAACGGGCACACAGTTGATTAATATTGGCGTTTTTGTCTTGCTGAGCCGCTGAAATTAAAAAGCGCATCATTCCATACGCTTCGTAGCGTCTTAATACATCACACCAATCATCAAATAACGGCTGCTTTTTAATGATCAGATCAATCACGATATTTTTAATTAAAACAGGTTCTGATATTTCATCGTCAAATAGAATGAATTCACCTAATTGATTTTCATCACTCTCTCTGGTCGCTTTTTTTGCAAGAAAGGATTGCCCCATTGCAGTATCAATAATAGCAAGCGTTTCAACGAGTTCTGATAATTCCATGGTATAGATATTCCATAAAGATTTATCTTCAATCGTTAATTCATCCAGACCGCAAACAAAGATAGCGGGTTCTTGTACCTTAATATTTAAATTTGTATACCGAGATTTATAACAAAGCGTCGCTTTTTCTGTGATTATATTTTCTATTGAGGCTATAGTTTCCTTTGGTATTGACAAGACCAATACGTCTTGTAAAGAAAAGCAACTATTTCTACTCGCCAATAATTTAGCAATATCTTCATTCGACATTATAAATAGACCTTATCCATTGATTTTTACTTGATGTAGGTTCATTGATTAAATAGAAAAAAACAAATGAATACTCTGGAATAGTTTGGAATGAACCATAAAAATACAGGGTGTGAATGAATAAGATAAATTCAGCTGACTATATTATGTTCTTATATTTAAATACTGACCATTGAAGTCAATATGATTCGTTATTTTTTATTAATTGAGATTATCTTATGATAGAAACAAAACACCACACCTGCATAATGAAAATTATTAGTGGTTCGATGAATAGTCAAGAGCTAATGATTAACATCGATAAAAATCTTATTATCGTTGGGCAACAGACTAAATACAAAACTGAAATAGATGAAAACGGTTTTACAACCTATTATATTCCTAGTGAACATACCCAGTGTGAGTTTTCTATTGTTTCTCATGACGAATCTAGTAATAGTCTTGCAATTAATTTTCAACAAGATGGAAAAAGTCGCCATTTCACTGTCACACTACAAGAAATATTGCTTATTGACACATTTCCAATCGCAATTAAGCTATTGAATACTGAATGGAATCACCCCGAGAGAGCCACAAAGCCATTGCCTTCTCAATCGCTCTCACCTACAGAACATAATTCCATTGCCATAAAACAGAAACCAAAGTTTAATCAGAAATGGCTTTTTGCTTTCTTATTACTATTTGTCGTTGTTTTTATATTATTCGTTGAATTCCAAAATAATCCAAAAAATAATACTGAAAAACAAATTAAAAATATTGATAATATATTAAAAGGAAGCTCTTCCTCTATTATCTATACGCAGAATAAAAACGGCGAAATACTTATTCTCGTCAAATCTCAAAGAGATGAAGACTGGAGCCGTCAAATTTTATTAAAATCAGATTATCAAGAAAAATATACCATTAGAAAAATAAACACTCTTGAAAAAGAAATTGAAGATAAGTTAATAGATACTGTACCTAATTTATTAAAGGTTGACATTAGAAACCCTTGTCAACCCGTCATTCGAGTCGTGAAAAACCCACTACCGAATAATGATGATAAAAATATTAATCGCATTTTATCTAATTACTTCAGTTGTTATAACCAAAGCCAACTTGTACAGATTCCTCTTGAGGAACTCATCAAGAAAGCAGAGTTAGGATTGACTGAAAGTAATGTGAAATGGCAAAGAATAACCAAAGGTAACTACGTTATCTTTGTTATAAGAGATAGTTTAAATGATAAACAGACTCTCTCTTTAATTAGTTTCACCAATTCATTTAGTCAAAAGTGGGGAACCAAGCAAATTCAATTTTCCGTCTCCCTTGCCAATAATGAACTGGCTGGAAAATCGTTTATCACTCATACCAACGGTATTACGTTGTTAGGTAATAATCATTGGTTATTTAACTCAAACCAACCTAATTAATGAGGTAATAAATATGGCAACTCCAGGTATTAGTAATACAGAGGGCAATTGGGATGCATCTGCATTAGAACAAGAGTCTACCACAGTAACAGATAACAAATGGGGCATGATGTATCGCACTTCCGCTGGTATTAGCGAAAGAACTAAGACTATCGCTGATGAATTAAAGTCTATGATTGACAACCCAAATCTGGAAGTCGATAACCCGCTCGTTCTGGGTAAAATCACAGCCTTAAGCGGTAACTATAATATGGCACGTCAATTACAAAGTAACGTAATGAAGTCCATTAAAGATGCGGCACAAGCCATTATTCGTAACGTGTAAGCCCGTAGCGTGTTATTTAAATCAGAGCATCACTCACCTGATGCTCTCTTTATAGAGAATATTTATGTTACCAATTAATCCAATCTCTACACTATCAGATATCGCGGATATAGCTCCGGTCATACCTGCAGCTATTCCACTGGAAGATAAAGTGAAACAGTTATTTGCTGAGTACACGACCTCTGTGAGCCAAGAAAAAGCAGATATTCTGGAGAAAATGAAGACCGTTGACCCAAGCGATCCCGCTAAGTTATTGGAATTACAAAACCAAGTGGGTAATTACAGCCTCGCCTTGAATATGGTCAGCACACTCACACATAAAAGTGTTTCTGCCATCGATACTGTATTAAAAGCACAATAAACTATGAATATATTAAAGAAATTCCTATTAATCGGGTTTATTGGCTTGCTGCTCGGCTGTGATAACCAGCTATTACTGAGCAATTTAAGCCAGCGCCAAAGCAACGAAGTGCTTGCGATTTTGCAAGAGCACGGGGTTGATGCTAAACGTAAGCAGGATTCTAAAAATGGGGACTCTATTCGCGTAGCGCCTGACGACTTTGTGATTGCGGTGGATCTTTTACGCCAATACAACCTGCCATCCAAAGATCCGGTGGAAATTATTGATGCCTTTCCTGGGGATTCGTTAGTTGCCTCACCGCAAGCCGAACGAACGCGATTATTATCCTTGATTGAACAACGGCTTGAGCAGTCTTTACTGACCATTCCTAATGTGGTCAATGCGCGAGTACATGTGAGCTACCCTATTTCGGGTAACGGTCCCGTAAAACAGGCACAAAAAGTCTCCAGTCTCGTCACTTACTCCGGTAATGAAGACCCGAAGGTGATGATGAATAAGATTAAGTTATTCCTCAATAATAGCTTTGCCGAAACCACCTATGACAATGTTTCTGTCGTGATAGTCAGTCGCCCTCCGCTGCTGTATCAAACAAAAAATGGTCCAACACCAGCATTTAATCCAGTGATTGCCTTTGCTTTAATCACCGCATTAATCGGCATGCTAATTGCATTTGGGTTGTATTTATACCATCGCAACAATAAACAAAGCGATGAAAATGAAGAAGAGGTGGAAAAATCAAACCATGCCCCTATTGAGTAAGCTGCTGGTTGACCAAAAAAACATTTTCTTAGCACCGGGGGATTATTTTCACTCGGAGTTTGTTGATGAGCATTATCATCAGCTACCCGTTCCGCTACAACAGCTGCAAAATTTGCAGCTTATTGAGCAATATCAATTAGATTTACCCGATGAAAAAACGTTGATATTACCCGAGATACTTGCCGAAAATTGGTCATTATTACCTTCCGTGGCATGGGGCTTGGGCGTTATTCAGTACCCGGGGCCCCTGCCTTGGTGGGGGGAGCTATCTCAATATCGACAATTACATCAGAAATTTAGCCATCCTTTATGGCAAGACATGACACATTCCATCGATACGCCTCAGCATTTACTTGCACTAGGCGCTGAGCAGCTTTTGATGTGTTTAAACACCTTTAGTCACGGCTATGCTACCCGCGCAAAATATATGTTTAGCCGCAGCACACAGCAGATGATCCCTCACACGGCTTCCAATCTGCTACCTTGGAATATTATTGAAGAAACTTGCCGCTATGTCAGAGAACACACAACCTAATATCCAGCAGACCTTAATTGAAAATGTGCTGATTAAACATCCGGTTTTAGACACCAATAGATATGTCCAGTCGGTTGTTAAACAGGCACATCAAAAAGCCACAGCACATGTTCAACAAGCTCAGCAGTCTGAGAAAAGTATTCATGCTATCGCCTATCAACAAGGCTACCAAGATGGATTAACACAACTTTTGAATGATTTTATTGGCGCTCTCAATGACAGTGAAGCCCAATACCAAAATAAGGTGAGCCAAACGGAACACCAATTAACTCAATTACTCATCGGTTTGTTTACTGACTTACGCCTACAGGAAATTGTGGCAGAACATTTCGCTCAATTACAATCCGAATCTCGCCATGTTCAATTACACATACCGGCATCATTGCAAGCCAAGATAAGTTCTCGAGCTAACGGCGCCAAAATATGTACTAGCCCCGATAATTCAATCACATTAGAAGTGAATAACGAAATTACACAATTCACGCCAAAACTGGCGGCAGAGAAAGTATTACCGCATATTTTTCCGATTTCGACCCGTTGTTTAACTTTGCAACAACATAAACAAGCTTATGCACTATTAATTCAACAAAAACAGCTAATTCAACAAAAACACGCTTTTCAACAAGAAGAAACAAGGAGGGAAAAACATGAAAATTGACTCTAATTTGCTGAATACTTTGTCAGCTTCGCGTACTCATGGCAATACGCCATCGAGTATATCCGATCTACACACTAAAATGAGTACCCTTTGGAAATCCCATAACAGCATGAAAGATATACAGAACTATCAGGCAAAAAACATCCCCCACATTTCGGAGGATAAAAATACTAAAATACAAAACTTTATTACTGAATTTAAACATTTGGATAGTGATAAAACACGATTCGCGTTGGTGTTTAAAACCATGGTAAATTTGAATCGCAATGATAAAGAGTCATTCATTGCTCAAATCGTCCAAACATTAAAGTCGTCATCTGAATCTGACCCTGCTTTATATAAAGGTTTCACTAAAGCTATTCAACGTTATATGTCAATAAGTTTAATGAATGCACCATTTACAGAACAATTGAATAAAAACATGACTAGCTTTAATCTTGATGGCGATGAAGATGAAGATTCATCAATTATATAACCCCAACGATTGAATAACTCTGTACTATTAAATTAGTTCATATCTTAAATTCTCACCGACGAATATTTATAAGCTTAGAGTACATTTTTTATAATCTAAGCTTTTTAACTCCCTCTCCTTTTAAAAACATAAAAAAAATAAATTTGAAATTGATATATACACTCACAGATAGTAGTTTAAATTTACATCACCAAAACACATTGTTCGAATTTAAAAAAACGCTTTGATTCTTCATCTATTCATTACCCTACTGTTTTTTTATATTCAACACAATTTTACTGATGATTACGATGTTGAGAATTAATTTTATATTAAACTATATTTGTGGGAAATATTATGAATAACACGGAATACAATCAAATAGAGCCAATGATGCTTTTATGTGGTCAAGTCGTTTATGACCCACTGAAGAGAACGCTATCTCGCGGAAAAAGAACCGTGAATTTATCTGAAAATGAATCCTGCCTCTTAAAGCTGTTGTTATTAAAAACAAATAGCAAGCGAGAAGTGATGCACGAAATTTGGGAAAAGCGTGGAACGATCGTGACTGAAAGCAGTTACTACAAGTTAGTCAGGCAATTACGGCAATCATTTAAGAAAGTAGAGTTAGATGAAAATCTCATCATGACACTACCTAGAATTGGTATCTTGTACACTGGTGAAAAATCAGAAATGCCAATTTTATCAAGGGTTAATGAAAGAAAAAACATGTATGCGTATGTTCGCTGTTTTTTTCAGAAAGTATTCAATCGCTCATATCAATAAATTATTTATATAAAAGAAGAAAAACCATGTCACGAATTGCTATATCAAAACCTATTTTACATTCAATTTTCATATTAGCTTGTTGTTTATTTTTATTTGCTTGTAATAACCCAATAAATCAAAGTCGAAATACATTCAATCTTCAAGGTGATATTTATAGCCAATCTATCGATATTCCTAGTGATGCGTTAATTACCTTTTCAGTGACCCCAATAAACGGGAAAAGTCACTCTGAAAAAAGTCATTATGATTATACTTTTACAACCAGAAAATCAGCGAGAACCGTTAATTTTTCCATTAATTTACCGGAATCTCTATTAACCCAAGGTCACTATTTTGGATTAAGCGTGAGAGTTGAAAAAAAGGGTGAATTACTGATGATGAGTAATCAAGTTGCACCTTTAAACCAAGCCACATCTGCGAGGCTTTCTTTAAAAGTAAATTCTATTTGATTTATTCGATTAAAGAATATCAGCACTTGCAGCATTCAAATACTTTAATGCTTAACAAAAAATTTTTAAATGCATAAATCGACAGAACAGAAAATTAGTAGTCACTAGAATTTATTGGAATTCTTTTTTTGTTAAGCAAAATTCCAAGTTATTCAAAAAATAGATCTAACAAAAATAAATATACTTCATTCAAATATAAACCGAATGATGTTGAGTATTGACAGCTCATTTTAATGACTGCGCGAATCTTAAGGATAGTTAGAAACCAAGGATTTTTAAAATACTCATTAAAGACATTTAATTAACGCTATATTCTCGGAGCCCCTTAATGAATCGCAAGTCTAAGGATTTTATTCCTTATCATGTTACATTTATCGCGTGGATAAATATTGCAACGCAGATTAGTTTTCCTTTGGCATCAATTTTTTCACCTGTCGCAGCCAATGCATTTACAGAACAAAACCATCAACAACGCACGTTTTTATTACCAAAAAAAAATACGCTTACTTTAAAAGAAACTCTGCCATATACACTACAAGCGGGAGAAACAACTCAAAGTATTGCCAAAAAATATAATATAAGTTTGGAACAATTACGTCAGCTTAATCAATTTAGAACGTTTTCACACAATTTTGAGGCCCTAAAAGCCGGCGATGAACTGGATATTCCTATAGCTCCGTTACCGGTTTTAGAATGGGAAAACGAAAAACCAGTTTATATTCCACCAGAAGCGCCGAGTGAAGGAGAAATCAAACTGGCACAGTTTGCTTCCAAAGCAGGTCAGTTTTTTACAAAGCAACCTAATCATGAAAAAACTAAAGCATTCACCCAAGAGCTCATCACGACCGCAGCAAGTAGCTATCTGCAAGATTGGTTTAATCATTTTGGTAGCTCACAAATAAAGCTGGTCGCGGATAAAAAATTTTCATTAAAAAATTCGCAAATTGATTTACTGCTGCCTATTTATGAAAACGAAGAAAGTTTATTCTTTACTCAGGGTAGTTTTCACCGTCAAGATAAGCGTATTGAAACCAACCTCGGTTTTGGTGCACGCTGGTACGGTGAAAATCAAATGGTTGGCGGGAATACCTTCTTTGACTACGATATATCGCGTGGTCATTCTCGTTTAGGATTAGGTGTTGAATATCGCCGTGACTTCTTAAAATTGTCAGGCAACAGCTATCATCGTCTTAGCAGCTGGCGCAATGCTCTAGAATTAGTCGATCATTCGGCTAGACCATCTAATGGATGGGATCTTCGCGCAGAAGGTTGGCTACCTATCTATCCACATATTGGTGGAAAGCTCACTTACGAACAATATTATGGTGATGATGTCGCTCTATTCGGTACCAAAAATTTACAACGTGATCCATATTCCATCAATGTCGGCCTCAACTATACTCCGATTCCATTAATCACATTCAATGCGGAACATCGCCAAGGAAAAGCCAGCAAGAAAGATTCGCGAATTGGTTTACAACTGAACTACCAATTTGGCAAAAGCTTGAAGCAACATTTGGATCCAGAGTCCGTCAATGCATTTCGCTCACTCATGGGCAATCGTTATGATTTTGTCAGTCGTAACAACCATATCGTTTTGGATTATAAAAAAAATGACGTAATCCACTTAAACATAACGAACTCTGTCACAGGCTACGCAGGGGAAAAGATCCCTTTAAATTTCACAGTAACCAGCAAATATGGCTTAAGTCACATAAAATGGGATGCTGAAGCACTGGTTGCAGCTGGGGGGCGCATACTCAATGAAAATGGTCAATATAGCCTTGTGTTGCCTTCCTATAAAAATACCAAAAATGCAAACAATTACACCATTACCGCCATTGCTATTGACAAGAAAGGAAATACCTCTTCCAAAGCCATTATCCGTGTTTCGGTTACTCAACCTGCTATTCACACCCTAAAAAGTGTCGTTTCATCCAGCAAAATTGATTTAATCGCTGATGGCAAAAGCAGCCAAAAACTGTCGTTATCCATTAAAGATAAAGCAGGAAATGTCATTGACCTGGCGCCCAAAGAAATCATGCTTGAGCGAGCCACAACTCGAAAATTGAAGAGAGCGATGCCAGCTAGGGGGTTAAAAGCACCACCACCAGCCAAATACACCACCATCAGCCCATTTTTTCGCTTAGCGGCCGGACAATATGAAGCGACATTAACCGCAGGCACTAAGCCTGAAAGCTTTATATTGGTTCCCAAAGTCCGTAATGCCGCCTTCCCTGAAATCAAAGTCACTATCGTTGCGGATACGACAACGACTCAAGCCACAAAGCCAACTGTCAATACCCAAACCCCTCAGGTCGCTAACGGAAACGCGCCTGTGGAGGTGAAAACACAGCTTAAAGATGCGAATGGCAACCCTATCATTAATAGTGTAGTGACTTGGAGCTCCAACAAAGATCCGCAAAAAGTGATATTCACCCCTGTGAGCAGTACAACAGATAACAACGGCTATGCCACCACTCTCGTCAACAGCACACAATCTGGTGATGTAGTGATCACCGCAACACCGTCGACGGGTGCGCCACAAGATGTCACGCTGACATTTATCCCAGATGCCACCACTGTGGTGGTGCAACCGCAAAATATTAACATTACTCAAAATGGCTCAACTGCTGATGGGAAAAAACCCAATTTGGTGTCAATTACCATTACCGATCAATTTGGCAACCCATTACCAAATATCGATGTGCAATTTGCAACTGATAAAGGAACTCTCGCCAATACCCTCATAAAAACGGATGCTAATGGGGTTGCGCAAACCGCGATCACCAGTACGCAAGCGGGTGAAGCGAATGTGACGATTACTGTGGATGGCAAAGACGTCCAACATAAAGTTCAATTTGTGGGAGATAACTCAACACCGCAAATCGCAAAACCAATCATCAACCAGGCAACGCAAATCGCCGATGGTCAAAAGCCAATTGAAATCACAACAAAATTAGTCGATGCCCATAATAACCCACTGCCAAATACGGTCGTAACATGGAGCTCAAATAAAAACGCCAATGATGTTCAGTTTGCGCAGCAGACCACTACAACCGATGCTAATGGTCTAGCAACCACCACTATTACCAGCACTGTGGCAGGGGAGATCATCATTACAGCCACTGCGCCGAATGCGACACCACAAGAAGTGAAAGTGGATTTCTTGCCTGATACCACAACAGCTGTGGTGCAATCGAATAATATTCAAGTATCCCAGCCAAACACTGTCGCGAACAGTCACTCGGCAAATACCATTTCTATTACCGTGACCGATGCAAAAGGTAACCTACTTCCAAATGTCGAGGTCGCATTCGCTACAGATAAAGGAACATTAGCTGATAGCAAAGTGACCACAAACAGCCAAGGGGTTGCACAAACCGCTATTTCCAGCGATAAAGCTGGAGATGCTACCGTGACGATCACCGTGGATGGCAAAGATGTTAAACAGATTATCTCGTTTGTTGGGGATAAAAACACACCACAGGTTGTGAAACCGACAACCAATACAGCCTCACAGATTGCCAATGGTAATAAGCCATTTGAAGTCAAAACACAAATTGTGGATGCCAATAATAACCCGCTGCCAAATACCGTAGTTAATTGGACATCAAATAAGAATGGCAATGAGGTTAGCTTCTCTGAAACCAGCAGTATCACTGATGCCAATGGCTTTGCTATAACTCAAGTCACCAGTACTGTTTCAGGTGATGTCGTGATCACGGCTGTAACACCTAACGCCACATCACAAGACATTAGCCTTACATTTTTACCGGATTCAACCACTGCAACGATTAAACCTGCAGATCTCACTGTCGGCTCAATGATATCCGTTGCGAATGGAGTGACAGGCAATCCAATTGCAGTTACCGTGACCGATGCTAATGGCAACGTTGTTCCAAATGTTGAAGTTCAATTTGCAACCAATAACGGTTCTCTGACTGACCAAAAAGTGATGACAGATAACCAAGGTGTGGCAAAAACCACCATCACTAGCAAGCAAGCTGGAGATGCCAAAATTACAGTGACTGTCGGTGGAAAATCGTTTGATAAAACTGTCGTATTCATTGCAAATATACAAACGGCGAATGTCAGTTCAGTCATGCCAGAAGTTAAAAGTCAGTATCTCGCCGATGGCAAAATGACCGTCACTTATACTGCAAAAATTGTGGATGCCAATAACAACCCTGTTTCTGGTGTTGATGTCGACTGGCTGTCTAACTTAAGTGCATCGGAAGTGAAATTTAGCCAAGTAAAAACCAAGACCAATACCCAAGGGGAAACGACGACCACCATAACCAGCACAAAAGCTGAAATGGTGGTCGTGACAGCATCGACAAATGGCGATGGGAAGATGGCAAAAGAGATTCATTTTGTTGCCGATAAAGCCCAAGCTAAAATCACATCGTTAAACGTCAAGCAATCAACTATCGTGGCTAATGGCGTGGATAACACCGATGTTTACGTCTTCGTGGAAGATAACTACGGTAACCCTGTTGAAGGTATAGATATTCAATTACAGACGAACAATGGTGCCGTACTCACCGTGGTCACACCGTTCTCTAAAACAGATATCAATGGCTTGGTTCACGCCACACTGTCTACCTCACAAGCTGCCAATAATATTATGGTTGCAGCAGTATTAGCGAACAGTAGCCAACAACCGATTTCGAGCACCGTAAAAGCGGTCGCTGATAATACGACGGCAACGGTGACGATTACATCATCAGTGAACCAAGTGCAAATTCGCCCACAAGCCCAGAAAGTGTTACTGACGGCAACTGTCGTTGATAACCTGAACAACCCATTAGTTGAAACACCTGTCACTTGGCTCAGTGATAACAACACACTGAGTATAAACACCACACGTACCGATCATCGAGGGCAAGTTACCGTTGAGTTATCGGGCTATATTGCAGGAGAAACGACGGTCACCGCACAACTGCTTAACCGCCGTGAAGCACAGGAAAAAATTCAATTTATTGCTGGAGATGCAAACCCACTATATAGTTTCTTTGAGATTAAACCACAAACTATTGTGGCGAATAATCGTGAACAAGCGACAGCCACGTTGACCTTACGTGACCAATGGAATAACCCAGTTACAGGGCAAACAATTGATTGGGATAGTAACAACAACGCCATTACATTTACGGATTCAAAAGAGCTAGCGAACACCGGTGAGTACCAAGTTAAAGTGAGTGGTAACCTTGCTGATACCATTGATATCACAGCTAGAAATGGTGCTGTTTTCAAACAGAAAAGCCTCGGTTTAATTGCAGACAGCGCCACCGCGCTCATCAAGGACATTAACATCACCAGTAACGCCTCAGTTCCTGCTGATGGCATCAGCCGCATTACTGTACAAGCAACCATTACAGATGCCGCCAATAATCTGGCGCCTGCGGGTATTGCTATTGGTTGGCGTAGTGATGTTGGTGAGCTATCACAACCCGTTAGCCGCACAGATAATAACGGTATTGCCCAAATTACTTTAACTAGCACACAAGCAGGAAAAGGCAACGTCACCGCCATTTTAGGTCAAAATACTAAGCAAACCGTTCAAAATATCGAGTTCTTAGCAGGGAACGTTTCTAGCAGCACCTCAAGCGTTGCGCTGAGCACTCCATCATTAACCGCAGCAACAGGTGAAACTGAAATTACCGTTACGCTGAAAGATGACATTGGAAACCGACTGGGTAACTTGGCGAATAAAATCAAGCTGGATTACTCAACTGATTTGGGCTTAGCAAAATCACCGACTTTCACAGAGATAACGCCTGTAGGAACCTATCGTGCGAAGTTAAACAGCACCAAAGCAGGCAAGACAGACATTACAGTCCTTGTTGATGGTGTGGCTTTGAACCAGATATCCCCTCTGACTGTAATTGCTGACACACAAAGCGCACAGGTACGTGGTAATATCCAGATTTCAAAAACAACGGAAACCGTCGGCAATAAAGTCACTGTCAGCGCCCAGTTTGAAGATGCTAATGGTAACCAACTCGGCGCAGGTATTCCTGTATTCTGGACGGCTAATGATGGCAGTCAATTGTCGGATAACCAAACAACCACTGATGCTAATGGACGTAGCGAAATTACCGTTCAACGTAATGATGTTGGTTATGCAAATATCACCGTTAACTTAACATCGCAAAACACGAAAACTGCCCCAACTATCTCCTTTACACAAGGCGCGATTGATGTCAGTAAAACGGTATTCAATGTAACCCCTGCCACAGTTGTGGCGGGTCAACCTGCGACGGTTGAGCTGATATTAAAGGATCAGTTTGGTAATTTATTAACCAATCAAATACCTGCTATTCAAATCAGTAGCAATAACAATGATGTAAGAATTGCTTCGGTAACGATGCCATCGGCTGGGGTATATCACGCGGTTGTGAGCAGTGATAAAACAGGTGTTGCCATATTATCAGCAAACCTCAACGGCAGCGTATTGTCGCAAACCTTAACGTTGAATGTGACCAGTGACAAAGCTACTAGCATCATCACCAGCGTAGTTCCCAGCACCAATAACATTCGGGCGGGTAATAGCCAAGGCGTAGTTTATACTGCCAAGGTTGTGGATCAGTTCCATAACCCGGTACCGCAGGTAAATGTCTCATGGCACTTACAGGGTAAAGCAGAACCTTTCCCACACTCATCAATAACAGATATTAACGGTAGCACTAAAATTACGGTCACCAGCCATACCGTAGGTGCATTAGTGATGACAGCCGCACTTTCCGCAAGCGAAGATAAAAAAGCCGGTGTGGTTAACGTCCTTGCTGGTACGGTAAACATCGCCAACTCTACCTTTACGACCAGTAAAACTGATATTGGTCCAGATGGACTAGAAAGCACCTTGTTCACGGTTAAATTGCAAGATGATTTTGGCAACGCCTTACTGAATGAAACGGTTGATATTACAAGTAATGTCCCAACTCAGGATTTTACTATCAGTCCAGTCACCAATCACCAAGATGGTCACTACAGTGCAACAGCTACCGCGACGAAGCAAGGCACCGTTAAGGTCACAGCAAAAGTTGGCAATAAAACCATTGCCAATCCAATTGAAATCAAAGTCGACGCCATTAACCCAACGCTACGTTTTGACAACATGCAACAGCGCCTGACTTACTCTTCCGCGGTGAATAATGGTCAGGTTGTTAAGGGGTTACCAAATGGTGCTCAACCCATTTGGTCCAGTGATAACACCAGTATTGCCACCGTGGATCAACAAGGGAAAGTAAAGTTAAAAAAGGCTGGGCGCACCAAGATTTGGGCTCGCATCGATGGAAATGGCATATATAAATCCGCAGCGGCTAGCTATGAGGTAGACATTGAAAAAGCCAAACCAAACTTAGTATTAACCAGTGTAGACACTATTTCCGCAGTTTGGTCGGATAACCAAGCTCACGATATTCAAACTTCATTTGGTAATACGGATGTCACTACCGCCATTCCTCTCGAATATGTCAGCCAAAATACTAACATCGCCCAAATGGATTCTGTTTCTGGTGCAATTACTCAGGTCAAGCCTGGCGTCGCAAAACTGACAGTGCGTTCCAAAGAAACGGATCAGTTTGTTTCTGAAAGCCAAGATATTACCTATAACCTCGCAAAAGCACGTTTTAATGTTAATTTTAACCAACAAGAGCAAGAAATTACGGATCAGCGTAATCTTTTTAGGCTACAACAAACCAGTGTTGCTATCCCACCTAAAGCAGACATTGAATGGAACTCAGGAGCCAATAATGTCGTTAATATTGCCAAAAATGGCTCGGTTCAAAGCCTAGGCAAAGGCGAAGCCAATTTAACCATGACAGTAAAAGCCAATGATTACTTTGAGCAAAGTAGTGGTAATTATAAGGTCAAGGTATACACAAAGCCTTTAATTACGATAAATTCAATCTCTTATGGAAATAATGGCAACCAAGAAACTAACGCATCGTATTGGTCCCCCGTTTATACCGACGATAACCTAACGGTTAACTGGTCTGTCGCAGGAACAAGTGATTTTGATATGCCTTCTGATGTCAAAATCGTCATAACAAAACCAGATGGCGGGATAGATAGCGTTCCATCATCGGTTACTAGCGGCCCGCGTTCAAATACCTATGCGCCAAAACAAAGCTATTTGAAAAATAACCAAAAAGTTAAAGTTGAAATTATTGCTATAGGTAAGTCCCAACACAGAATTGAAAACCGAATCCAAGCTGTTGATGTTCCTATTGTTATAACTGAACCCAAATATATCGGAAACTTATCTATTAGCTATAAGACTTTCGCTTACGTCGTAGGAGACGACGTAGTTGATAACGATAATAGTTGTAATCCTACTTTTGCTGTTTTCAATAACCATCGTAATGCGATTGTATTCCCTAAAGTATATATTGGGTTATCAGGAAAACAATTATTAGAGAATATTCAGGTGAGTCATCAGATATTAAAGTCTGAATATAGCGGGAGTGAATCGTTTAGTTCAGATAGGCTAACGTATCCAGTACTGACAAATCCAACTCATGGTCTAGATACCTATGAGTACACATATTCACAGGTTAAGAATAAGGCAATAAAAAATGAATGTTATACGAATCATAAAGGTAACGGAAACCTCACCACAATACTAGAATTTGCAGGCCAACAATCTAAACTCCAAACCCATTTCTCTTGGAGGGGTTAGTAACTTATTCCACAGGGCGCTTTGCGCCCTGTGGGGTTGATGACAAAGAGGGATAAAAAAACGTGGTTTTTCCCTCTTTGTGTTATCAGGTGAAAATCAATAAATTGTAACGCCTAAGTAAATACTCGCCTAAGTAAATACTCGTAAGATATTAGGGATTTTTAAACATATGCATAAATCACAATATGAATTTTATTACCTTATTGATAGCCGTATAACGAATATTTATACTACGAAGATTAAAACAGGAAATCCTTTACTACTAAAGTGGCATACCATTTAGTACCATTTGACTTAAAAGGATTAATGCAAAATTTTAATGTTAATCATCATAAAAACCTCTCACTGACTCACCAAATCTTTGATACTAAAATAACTATCACTTTAGAAAAACAAAAAAGAAAATAGAAATCAAAATATTTTCATTTCTATTAAGATGCCTAGAATCTACATATTTCACAAAATCATAGAAAATTGATCAAATAACGATCTTCCTAGATTGATGCCTTTATGAAATAAATCAAAAACCCAAAACAATTAAGCCAAATCACAGAGGTTAAATATAAAAATATAATATTGTTAATGTTTTATTTTCTGTTTTTTTGGTTTTATATATCGATATAAGACAAATTAATGATTTATTGTGTTGATCAAAAACAGTACACTGAAATTTACATTTGTTATAACATTGCATAGATTTAAATTTAAATCATTGAAAATAAAAAAATAATTCTCAAGCCAAATATTTAAAATTAATAATCGTAAACATGTAAATATTTAAGGCGTCATTTTGGGACTAATTGAAAACAATTATAAGGATAGTATATCATTCAGTGAGTGGCACTTGAGGGTCACTATATATTTAGCCAAAATTTAAAAGGCACAGATTATATTAAATCACTTTTATAAAATCTGAAAAATTCACATTGATTGTTATCTCAACAATATAATTTAATAGAGAATATTTATGAATAGAAAATTTCCTGTCGCTTATGCTGTCGGACAAAAAATCAAGTCATTAAGAAAGTCTCAAGGTTATACTGTGTTTCAATTAGCACGAGAATGTAATATCAGTGAACAACAGCTATTCCGTTATGAACGAGGTGTTAATCGTATTGATATTGATTGCTTAGCTAGAGTAACAAAAATATTAGATGTTAATATCAGTGATATATTTTGTGATGTATTTCAAGACAATCAAGATACTAAATACGAAAATAAAATCCAAGAATCCGTTGAGTCTTACGCATAATGTGCGTAATTAGCATTCCGTATTAACTTCAATTATTTCTTGATTTTAAAAAGTCCATATATGATGTTCCTGTATAAAAAGTAAAAGCCTGTTTTCAGGCTTTTACTTTTTATTTTACTTCGAGTTCTGTTTTGCCAATATAGAAGCCTTCCACCTTTGTTTGCGCTTTTCCCTCACAAGCACTACCCTATATGCTGTTTTATTCACCAATCTGCAAAAGACCATGTCACAACCAACTACATTAATGCAGCGATTCGGATTTGATTCTGACCGTTTACGCTTTGCAATGATCACCGCCTGCGCATCCATTCTCGCGCTATTTATTGCAAAATATTTTGGACTTACTCACCCCCAATGGGCGGCAATGACTGTATGGGCTTCCGCGCAACCTTGGCGTGAAAACTTATTAGAAAAAAGTTGGTGGCGGTTTGCTTGCACCGTTATTGGTGTCGTTGCAGGCATTGTACTCATTCAAATTCACCTAATCAGCCCATTATTATTTGTGATCGGTTTAGCCTCATGGTTAGGTGCATGCAGCGGTATTGGACAGCTACAAAAAGGCTTTGTGGCTTATGGCACTTTTTTAGCGGGCTATTCTGCCGTGATGGTGAGTATGCTCAGCGTTCATGCCACCGACAATATTTTTTCCGTTGCATGGGATCGATTTTGGACTATTTTAGTGGGTGTATTATGTGCGGTTTTGTTTAATTTTTTATTTACCCCCAAGCGTGAACAAGCATCCATCATCGCGTTAAAGCAACAAATTGATCAGCAGTTTTACACTATGTTGCACCGTTCTTTATATAGAAAAGAGTCGATTAAACAACAGGACATTGACGCTTTATGGCAGCAAATGGCCACCTATGATGAACAGTTAGAGGCCAACCGTATTGGGTGGCGTTATCACCGTAAACAAGTCGTAAAAGCTCGCCAACAACTACTCGCTCAAAGCCAAATTTTGCTACAACTTGATAAATTTAAAGAGGTAGCGGCATTTCCATTTCCATTTCCAGCGACACTACCGACTGAATCACAATGGAAACATATCCTGTCTCTGTGCCCAACTGGCGTATTGAAAAATCTCTTAATCCCGCTGTTTTATGTGTCAAAAGGGTTATCCATCAAGGCACAACACCGTGTAGATAAGCTAAAACTCCACCATGACCGCATTGCCGCTTGGCAAACTTTTGCACGCTCGTTTGTTGCCATTGCCACCGTCGGCTTACTCTGGTTAGCGACTCAATGGCAAGCTCTCGCCTATCTAACGCTAGGTTTATCCGTGATGATCGCATTGTTCGCATCCCTTGATTACCCTGCAAGGTTTATGAAAAACATCTTTACGGGACAATCTTTTGGGGCACTTTCCGCGTTGGTTTGTACTTGGTGTCTATGGCCATTCGCATCATCATCATGGCAAATGACCTTATTCATTGTGCCCGTTATCATCAGTGGAATTTTAGTTTTCGCCCACAAGAAACTGATTTTAATCGCCTTTGATTACATTATGGTCTCTTTGATCTTACTGCAACCAAACTACCCTTTTACATTAAGTTTTCCAGAAAGCCTCGGTAATGCCATCGCCATTATTTGTGGACCGTTAGTCGCGATGGGGGCTTTTTATTGGATTTACCCAACAAATCCGAAGAAACGTTACCAAAACCTTATTTTACTCAGCGAACAACAATTTAAGATGGGTCTTCATAAGATTATTTCAGGACAAAAACCATCAACATCACAGATGAGCCATCGCCTATTCAGCGGGTTAATATTGGCGCGTAAGAGTGATTATCCATTTGATAGAACAATACAATTTTTTGCCATCCGCCACGCTATTTGGCTCAATCTGATGCAAGTTTATAAACAATTTTCTGACTCTGAATCACACAATCGCGCCCTAAAAGGACTCGTTTTACGTTTGCAGCACCCACAGACTGATGTTGAAAAAATTCACCGTCTTCTGCAAACACTATTACGTAGGCAACAAAATAGTGCTGAATTACGTCAATTATATAATGATGTTCACCTCTACCTATATTATTTAGATAATAACAATTGAATATAAAAAATAACAATCAGTGAGAGATTGAAAACAATAAAATAAATTATCGCTCTAAATTGATTATAAAAAATAAATCTCTTATTTAAATTATAGAACCCCAGCATATCATTAATAAATAATAAAAAAATCGAGGGTTTATTTAAAAAAATTTTAAGTAAACCCTCGATAAACCCAATCTATCACAAACGTAAAATTTGTTATATTTTCGTTTAATATCAGTAATTTGATAAATATCATACAACCCTCTCTTTTTCACTCTTCTGTTTGACTTACCCAATTCCTATTTGCATAGTGGTACTCATAATAATTTTTATACTTTTCTGTTTTTTATTTTCAATCCTGTCTATTCCAATAAATTTAAATATATCTGATTACAACTTATGAAAGAGGTTTTCATGACTAGGGAATTATTTTCTACTAATGAAATGAAATTATTATTTGAAAAATTAGCATCCTTTACGGTTTATCCTGAAAATAAAGGTGTGACACGTTTGGCCTATACACCCACAGACCAATTGGCACACCAATACATGATAGAAACCATGCAAAAAGCTGGGTTTACTGTTCGCCAAGATGCGATAGGGAATATTTTCTGCCGATTACCGGGAAAAAATCCCAACTTACCTGCTGTTGGCACTGGCTCTCATTTGGACACGGTTCCTAATGGTGGTGCTTATGATGGTACGCTTGGTGTCGTGGCAGGGTTTTATGCGTTGATGCAATTTGAGCCACAGCAATTATCCCGTTCCCTTGAACTCGTTATTTTCAGGGCGGAAGAATCCAGCCGATTTGGCTTTTCCTGTATTGGCAGCAAAGTGTTACTTGGGAAAGTTGATCGTGAAAAGTGGGCTCTCAACCGAGATGATGATGGACGCAGTTTTTTCGATGTCCTCGATAGTCTTGGTTACCCAAGCCACGAAATTGAACAGTGCCAATTGGCGGACAACCATTATTCAGCGTTTATCGAAATGCATATCGAACAAGGTCGGCGCCTTGAACTTGAAGAAAAATCAGTGGGAATTGTGAACGGAATTGCCGCGCCAACCCGCTTCCAAGTTCAGGTGACAGGGCATGCAGATCACTCCGGTGCCACGCCAATGTATCAACGCCACGATGCATTAGTGGCCAGCGCCGCCATTATCAGTGATGTGAATCGCGCGGCTTGCCGTGAATCTGTATGGGGAACCGTCGGTACCATTGGGAAACTCAATGTATATCCAAATTCCATGAACGTGATTCCCGGTGAAGTGAACTTCTTAGTCGATATTCGCGGTATTGAGCCAGAAAGTATTGCCCGCGTTGCCACTCACTTGAAAAATTCCATTAAAAAATCTGAACAAGACAACGATGTTTCGATTCAAATTCGTGAAATTTCAGCAGAAGCACCGGTGAAATTAAATAACGAGATTTGTCAGTGCATTGAACAACATTGCCTTGAGCAAAACATCGGTTATATGACCATGTTGAGCGGTGCTGGTCATGACTCTATGAATCTCGCCCAAAAATTCCCAACCGCCATGATTTTCACACCATCAAAAAATGGGATTAGCCATCACCCTGATGAATTTACGGATTTCGATGACATTATTATTGCCGCCAATCTATTGAAAGATACCCTGCATTCTTTAGCGAAATAAAGCGTTAGCAAAATAATTATTGGCAAAGTGAAAAAAGCCGCTGGGAGATTACTCTCTCAGCGGCTTTTCCCATCATCCAAAATTACATTAATGACACCAAACATCCGGTATACAGCTGATAGGCTGTTAACATCTGTTTTTCATCGAAATCAAAATTAGCTTGGTGATGCCCTGCGGTTCTGTCTGCACCGACAACAAAATACAGAGATTTACCCCCATGACGCTGGACGCGTTTTGCCAAGATAGTGGCATCTTCGCTACCGCCAAACGGGCGAGTCGCCACTGCCGTTAATTCCCCATGTTGCCCTACCACACTTGCTAAGGTATCAATCAGCTCTTGGTCATTGGTTAAATCAACCGCTTCTCCCATCACTTCACTTTCCATTTCTAACTGGAAGCTGTGCGCGGAACCTTCTGCCATGCGAATCGCATTTTCGCTCATAAAGCGGTTAATCTCTTCATTTTCACCACGGACTTCTATCTGCATTTGCGCATAGGATGGCGTCACATTTCGCCCTTCACCGGCATTCAGTACTCCAACGTTAATGCGCGACATTCCTTTACCGTGTCTTGAAATTCCCAACATTTGCGTTGTGGCATGACAAGCGCCGGCTAACGCATTACGCCCCAATTCAGGCTCAGCTCCCGCATGGGATGGTGCGCCTTTGAAACGAAAATCCAGTTTTGTTGTGCAGAGGAAATGGGTTGGGTTAATCACAATTTCACCGCTATTGGCAATGAACCCTAAGTGCGCCCCTAAGAAATAATCCACATCATCCACAATGCCACTTTCTGCCATCGCTCTCGCACCACGAACGCCTTCTTCCGCAGGTTGGAATAACAGTTTTACTTTGCCAGATAAGCTCTCTTTATTTGCCACTAACCAATGCGCAACCGCTAAACCAATCGCGATATGCCCATCATGGCCACACGCGTGCATTTCGCCAGGATGACAAGAGCTAAAATTATCATTTTTTGGTCGATGGGTTTCATCGGTACTTTCTGTCACGCCGACACAGTCAATGTCAAAACGTAGTGCGATTGTCGGTCCCGCTTTGCCGCTATCGAAAATGGCAACACACCCTGTCAGCTCCTGCATTTCAGCCAGCAGATTTTCATCAACTTGGTGCTTTCTCGCCACCGCTAAACCTTTATCAACCACTTTTTGTTGGCGTCCAAAGGCATATTCAGGGTTGATCACTTGCGGGCCCACTTTGACGTCCAAGTTTAAACGACGCAGTTCTTCAACGATTTTTGCTGTGGTTAAAAACTCAGACCAACCAATTTCCGGGTATTGATGAAATTCACGACGCCATTGAGTCAGTTGTTCTAATGTAATGTTTGACATGTTATCTCCTTAAAATTAAAGCATGATGAGCGCAATGAAGATCACCCCAACAATCATGCCGGGCGCAGTACGCTTCACAATTTCCATCGGGTTCACATTGGCTAAGCCTGCACAGACGATAGCTGCACCTGCTAACGGTGACATGGTTCTACCCAGTGCACCTGAAATTGCAGAAGCCATCCCCAAGTCAGGAATTTCATAACCAAATTGCTGGGCAAATGGTGTTACCGTTTCGTTGAAAGCAAACGCGGCTGCATCACCTGAACCCGTGATAATTCCCATTAAGAATGGGCCCAATGTCCCACCCCAACGTGCAAATTCAGGAGAGTGGATCAGAAAACCAATAAAGGAATCAATTAAGCCAGATGCTTTGAGACCCGCAGAGAAAACGGCAGCAGCGATGATGATCCCAAGAACATCCCCATAAGCATTCCCCATTCCTTTAAAAAACTCTTTAGTAATGGTTGAAGGGTTAGTACGCGTGATAACTAACGCATAAATTGCCCCGATGACCATCGCTGCTGGCACACTGATTTGATACGCTTTCAGTGCATCCATAAATGGCAAAATTAATAGAATCAATGGAATAAACGGCGCTGTCGCGTAAAGATAATTTGGTTGCTCTGCCGCTGCGTTTTGTTCTGTGCCTGCGGTGCCATTCACTTCAACAACCGCTTTCATGTTGTACTCTTTTTTCACTAAAGCCACTACCGCTAAGGAAACGGCGGCGATACCCCCAACGGCTAAGCTGTATGGCCCATGGCGAGCAATTAAGTCAACAATGCTCATATTCGACATCTGCGCCACAAATGGGTTATGTGACAACCCGGGACTCAGCATAGAACCTATCGTACCGCACAGCACGGCACCACCAGCAATAGCTGGGTGAATACGCGCAGCAATCAGTAACGGAATCAATGTCGCACCCACCGCAGCAGCACACCCAGCCGCAGAAGGGATCGCGATATTAATAAAGAAAGTCAGTACGACTGCCGCGGGGATCAGGAAAAAACCCAGTCGAGTCAGAACACGAGATAACACCAGTACTAAGTGTTTATCGCACTTGGTGTATTTCATCACATAGGCAAAACCCATACTGGAACAAATGGCTTGGATCAGCGGAGCCGAAACCATGCGCTCGCTAAATGCATTTAAGGCATCCATTGGCACAAGGCTAATAATACAAAGTACTAGCCCCGCAGCAATTAATACCATCCGAGTTTCATATTTTTTAATTAAAAGATAAATTGTAGCAACGATAACTAATGCCGCGATAATTTGTATTATCATGACTAACCTCTTTTATTCCCTGGAGAAATAGATAGAACAAATAAAGAAAAGAATGAATTTTTTAATTGGTAATTCATTGTGAACTTTAATTGTTTTATTTAATTGAGGAATATCAATTTTAATTCCCTATCTGGAAATTAACCGCCATTTTGTGATCAGCGCGATGTTTACTATAAAAAAATCATTCAAAATTAAAAAATATCCTTTAAAAACATAATCATGATCAACCAGAAAGAAACATTAAACTCCGTCAAAATGACTATAAAATTAACGTTGTTATCATTTCATTAATATTGAAACTCTTTTTTTACTCTTTACTTATTAAATGATTAAATATTAAATTACATAAATAATTAGATTTATAAATATAGATTCTCATTTAGATTGAAATCATGTTTAACTCAAAAAAATGAGTAATAAATCCCAATCAACAATTTAAATGCGTAATAATAAATAAAATATTAAAAGTTGTTTTAACATTATATTTTATTGAATAAATATAAATAAAAAAAACGAACCATCGACACCCACACATTCGGAAGTCTTTTATCTTAATTTCACGTTTTTTGTTTGTATCATTAGCTGTTTTGACCACAGATTTTCATCGTGATTTTATCTCACCCCATCAGGCCTTTTACCGTCTCACGCCCTTTCCAGTGACGCGACAGACTAGAATAAAAAATGAACAAAAGCATAATTCATTAATTCTTTTTAAGAATGTACGAAACCGTTTGCTTTTTATTTTTACGGCTATAGAATTCGTCAGATTTTTTTGGCCAGAGGAAAGCTACAGGAGGCAATTGTGTCCGGTGATAAAAATTATAGTCATGAGCCAGTACCCATATCCGCAAGAAAAGGCGGGCTCGCATTAACCTTTGTAATGCTGGGTTTAACGTTCTTTTCCGCCAGCATGTGGACCGGAGGCGCTCTCGGTACCGGTCTTAGTTTCAACGATTTCTTCCTCGCAGTTCTCATTGGTAATCTTATTCTTGGTGTCTACACCGCCTTCCTTGGTTTTATCGGTTCTAAAACAGGCTTAACAACCCACCTTCTTGCTCGTTATTCTTTCGGTATTCGCGGCTCTTGGCTCCCTTCTTTCTTACTTGGCGGTACACAGGTCGGCTGGTTCGGCGTCGGCGTTGCCATGTTCGCCATTCCTGTCGGTAAAGCTACAGGTTGGGATATCAACTTACTGATTGGTATTTCAGGTATTTTGATGACCGTCACCGTGTTCTTCGGTATTTCCGCGTTAACCGTGCTGTCCATTGTCGCCGTCCCTGCCATTGCTATCTTAGGAAGCTACTCCGTGTATCTTGCCGTGACTGATGCCGGTGGTTTAAGCGCTATGCAAATGGTAAAACCGGAACAACCTATCGATTTCAACCTCGCACTGGCGATGGTCGTCGGTTCATTTGTCAGTGCGGGAACTTTAACCGCTGACTTCGTGCGCTTCGGGCGTAAGCCGAAAATCGCGGTACTGGTGGCGATTGTGGCGTTCTTCTTGGGTAACTCACTGATGTTTATCTTCGGTGCGGCGGGAGCAGCTTCCTTAGGCATGGCGGATATCTCCGACGTGATGATCGCGCAAGGATTACTCTTACCCGCAATTATCGTGCTTGGTTTGAACATTTGGACAACCAACGACAACGCGCTATACGCATCTGGCTTAGGGTTCGCCAACATTACGGGCTTATCCAGCAAGACGTTATCCATTATCAACGGCTTAGTGGGCACACTCTGCGCACTGTGGCTGTACAACAACTTTGTTAGCTGGCTGACCTTTTTATCCGCAGCCATTCCACCGATTGGTGGCATTATCATCGCGGATTACTTAATGTATCGTCATCGCTATGCCACTTTTGACATGAGCAAAATGCGCGATGTGAATATCAGTGCGTTGATAGCCGTGGCTGCGGGTGTTGCCGCAGGACATTGGCTGCCGGGAATTGTCCCAGTTAACGCAGTGCTTGGCGGCGCTATCTGCTACGCCATCCTGAATCCACTATTGAATCGCGTACGCGCCACTAATTCGGAGATGACCCGTGCTTAATCAACATATTCAACATATCCACAATATCCGTTTGCCTGAGCGTGAAGGCCTGTGGCGAATCGATATTGAAAATCAACAAATTAAAGCTATCGTTCCGCAGCCCAAAGGTGAAGTATTAGCGAACAGCCTTGATGGTGAAGGTGGCTTAGCCATTCCACCGTTTGTTGAGCCACACATTCATTTGGACACAACGCAAACCGCTGGGCAGCCAAATTGGAACCAGTCTGGCACCCTGTTTGAAGGGATTGAACGCTGGGCTGAACGCAAAGCAATGCTAACCCATGACGATGTGAAACAGCGCGCTTGGCAAACGTTAAAATGGCAGATTGCTAACGGTATCCAACATGTTCGTACCCACGTTGACGTTTCCGATGCCACTTTAACGGCACTGAAAGCGATGCTGGAAGTGAAAAAAGAAGTCGCGCCTTGGGTGGATATGCAGATCGTTGCTTTCCCGCAAGAAGGGATCATGTCCTATCCAAACGGCGAAGAGCTATTAGAAGAAGCACTACGTTTAGGGGCGGATGTAGTCGGGGCCATCCCGCACTTTGAATTCACCCGTGAATATGGTGTGGAATCACTTCATAAAACTTTTGCGCTGGCACAAAAATATGACCGTTTAATCGATGTTCACTGTGATGAAATTGATGATGAACAGTCACGTTTTGTCGAAACTGTTGCCGCCCTTGCTCATCGTGAAAATATGGGCGCGCGCGTTACCGCCAGCCATACCACAGCCATGCACTCATACAATGGGGCTTATGCATCCCGTTTATTCCGTTTGCTGAAAATGTCAGGGATTAACTTCGTCGCCAACCCGTTAGTGAACATTCACTTACAAGGTCGTTTCGATACCTATCCAAAGCGCCGTGGTATCACCCGCGTGAAGGAAATGCTCGCCGCAAATATCAATGTCTGCTTCGGTCACGACGATGTGTTCGACCCGTGGTATCCACTCGGCACCGCAAATATGCTGCAAGTGCTGCATATGGGTCTGCATGTTTGCCAACTGATGGGCTATGGCCAAATTAATGATGGTTTAAAGCTTATCACTGAGCACAGTGCGAAAACGTTGAATTTGCAAAACTACGGTATCGATGAAGGGAAACGCGCAAGCCTGCTGATCCTGCCTGCTGAAAACGGTTTTGATGCAGTACGCCGCCAAGTGCCAGTACGCTATTCCATCCGCGATGGTCGCGTGATTGCCACTACGCAACCAACTGTGACTCAAATTCAACTCGACGATGTCGAGACGATTCGTTACGGCTATCAGCCACATAGCGAGAACTAAGCTTTACCCCAGCACGGGGCTTGTTGAGCCTGCAATCAATGAGTGCCCCGTGTTTCTTTCCTCTGAAATATCTTCATTTACCTCATTTTTATTGCTAAACCCCAGACTGTTTCTTTACAGTAAAAGTTTCTTTAATATGAATTAAGTCAAATAAAACGATTACTGGGTTTCCATGAGAATACTATTAATTGAAGATCACCTAAAAACCCAAGGCTGGGTTAAAAATGGCTTAGAAGAAGCCGGTTTTCTAGTGGATGTGGCTAACGATGGTCGCGATGGACTCTACTTTGCATTAGAAAACAATTATCAATTGGTGATCCTCGATATCATGCTGCCCGGTATGAGTGGCTGGGATATTTTAAAAATCTTACGTACCGCCAAAAGTATTCCCGTTATTTGCCTCACGGCTCGGGATGCCGTAGACGATCGAATTAAAGGCTTAGAGCTTGGTGCCAATGACTACCTTGTAAAACCATTTTCGTTTTCTGAATTATTAGCGCGCGTTAAAAACCAACTCAAAGTGAATCAACCAACCTCGACAACCATGACGATTGCAGATCTAAAGATAGACCTGACCCGTCATGATGTTGAACGCGGAGGAAAGAAAATAATCTTAACCCGCCAAGAGTTTTCTTTGTTGCTGTTTTTCGTGCTGCATAGCGATGAAATTTTACCGAGAACCTTAATTGCCAGTGAGGTTTGGGGCATCGATTTTGACAGTGATACCAATATCATCGATGTCGCCATCCGTCGATTGAGAAAGAAAATTGATGATGAGTTTGAAATTAAGCTTATCGAAACCATTCGAGGGATGGGATACCGCTTAAATAGGCCAATAGAATGAAAAAAAAGTCGCTGCGCTTTCAACTTATTTCCCTGTTTATCATTCTGATGGTCGCTAATGCTGGCATCGTGACATGGGTTTTGTATCACTCGCTGAAAAATGAGCTGTCAGAACAAGACAATAATTTGCTAGTAAACCGCGCGGAACAACTCGCTAAGTTAATTTCGGGTGGCATCGATATCAAAACGCTGCCGATGTATTTCCAAAGTATGATGGACATGCGCCAAGATTTAATCCAAATTTCTGATGCGAGTGGGCACATACTCGTCGCGACTAACAGCGAACTTCTGGATACCCAACCACTGCGGCTAGTTAACCTCGAGCAGCTCAATATCCATGCAATCAACCATTGGCAAACCACACAAAGCATTCCCATCTCCGCGGTCTATTTCGCCATGAGCTCACCATTAGGGCAGCTCCATGTAGTACTCGGTAAAGTCTCCGTCGATCGCAGCGGGGTATTAACCCAATATTTAACCCAAAGCGTGCTTGTGTCTGCCCTCTCAATACTGTTGATGGGATTACTGAGTTTATGGCTGTTGAAAAAAGGGCTCTCCGATATTCAATCACTGAGTCAGATCACGATCAAAACAGACGTTCATGCATTGAATGATCCGATCGATATTGATCAGCTTCCACAAGAGTTAAAAGAGCTGGGCGAATCAATGAATACCATGCGCCAACGGCTAAAACATGACTTTGTTAAACTAACCCAGTTCGCCGATGATTTAGCGCATGAGCTAAGAACGCCCATTAATGCTATTCGAGTGCAAAATGAAATTACGCTCCAGCGTTCCCGCAATGTGAGCGAATATGAAGAGGTCATCATTAGCAATATTGAAGAGCTCGATAAGCTGGCACAGATGATCCAAAGCACATTATTTATTGCTCGTGCTGAAAATAAAAACATTACGTTGAATCGAGAAAATCTCTCAATCTCAGCATTAGTGAATGAGGTTTATGAACTATTTTCTGCGTATGCAGAAGAGAAGCAAATTACGTTGTATTGTGAATCTTCAACTCTCACACTTGATGCTGATCCGGTATTACTCAGCCGTGTATTCATGAATGTTATTGCTAATGCGATTAAATACTCTCACCCAAACACTCGCGTGGTCACCCAAATCGTAGAGCTTCCCCAGCAACGAGAAATCCGCATCACTAACCAAGGGGAACCGCTACAAAATAGCACGGAAATTTTCACCCGTTTTTGGCGCGGAGATAATGCCAGAACCACGGAGGGAACTGGGTTGGGGCTGGCGATTGTCAAAGCCATTGTTGAACTACATGGCGGTTCGGTTAGCTTTGAACATAATGCAGGTACCAGCACTATTACGCTAACATTTCCTACAGTCTAAAATTTCCTACAATTAAGTAAGATGACAAATTTGTCATCTTACTGTCAGCCACTTTTATCACGCATTCGGTATAACTGATCTCATTCCTCTTTTTGCTATGGAGCGCACAATGAAAAAGTTACCTAAAATCCCCGGATCTCAAATCACGGATGAGTCCGTTTTTTTTATGAAGCGCCGGCAGCTACTCAAAGCCTTAGGTGTGGGAGCGGCAGGTTTAACCGTTGCAGCGACAGCAAATGCCGGCTTATTTTCTTGGTTAAGTGACGATGCCCCAGCAACGCCCGCGACGCCAAGAAAAACCCTCACATTTATTCAGCCTGAAGAATTTCAGTCATCGTTAACACTGACGCCCGAAGATAAAGTGACTGGCTATAATAACTTTTATGAGTTTGGGCTAGGGAAATCAGACCCAGCTGAAAACGCACATACCCTCATTACCGACGAATGGACGGTCACTATTGATGGGGAAGTGAATCGTCCTTTGACCCTGAATTTAGATGATATCAACACCAAGTTTCCCCTAGAGGAGCGCATCTATCGCATGCGCTGCGTCGAAGCTTGGTCAATGGTTATTCCTTGGGTGGGTTTTCCATTAGCTAAATTATTGGCATTGGTGGAACCCACCAGCAAAGCCAAATATGTCGCCTTTGAAACCCGTTATGCCCCTGAACAGATGCCGGGACAAAAAAGCCGTTATATCGGCGGTGGTTTACCTTATCCCTATGTTGAAGGGCTGCGTTTAGATGAGGCCATGAATCCACTAACCTTACTTGCCACTGGCGTATATGGAAAGACATTACCCAATCAAAATGGCGCCCCGATCCGCTTGGTTGTCCCTTGGAAATATGGCTTTAAAGGAATTAAATCTATCGTCAAAATTCGCCTAACTGAGCAGATGCCAGACACCACATGGAACCTATCCGCGCCCAGTGAATATGGTTTTTTTGCCAATGTGAACCCGCAAGTTGATCATCCTCGTTGGTCACAAGCGACCGAGCGTTTTATTGGCGCAGGGGGTTTAGGTCAAGTGACCCGACAGCCTACTTTGCTGTTTAATGGATATGGTGACCAAGTCGCAAACTTGTATCAGGGGATGGACTTACGGAGATACTTTTAATGCCCCAAGAAAACAGGCTATTAGTGAGATTAACCAAAGGAGGCTTTCATCTTATTGCTCTGCTTCCTTTGGTATGGCTGGTTTTTTTAATTGATACCCAGCGACTTGGCGCAGACCCCGCTAAAGATATCCAACATTTTACGGGGATAGCTGCGTTACGTTTGCTCGTCGTTATCGCCCTGATCCCCGTTATCGCTAAATTATTGCGATTTACCACGCTGTTTCAGACACGAAAATTACTGGGATTATGGTGTTTTTTCTGGGCTGTACTGCATTTGAGTAGCTATTTATTACTGGAGATTGGCATCAATAATTTAGCACTCTTTTTCGAGGAAGTTTTTTCGCGGGTCTACTTAGTGATTGGCGCCACTGCTTGGCTATGCTTATTTTTAATGGCGGTGAGTTCGTTCAACCGCATACGAATGAGCCTAGGCGTATGGTGGAAAAGAATTCACATGCTGCTTTACCCAACGCTATTACTCGCACTTTGCCACTATGCTTTGTCATTAAAAACCCTAACGCCTGAGCCAATCATTTACTTAGTGTTAGTGGGTAGTGCCTTTGCTTATCGCGTTTGGAACCAACAAAAACAGCAGATCAAACCTTAAAATAAGTTGGCGATCCCCAAGATCGCCAACCAATTCATCAGCGATAAAAAATCAGCTTTTTATCCGCTTCAATATTCATCGAATCCTGCCAAGCCACCAGCGTTAAATGCGCCAGCTTACTCAACCCCACATAAAATGGAGAATCGCCTTTTTCCTGTATTTTGTCTAAATAGAGCAGGCCCCATGGCAAAATATGTTTACCGAGTAATTCAGAAAGATTTTCAGGTTGGTGTTCCGCTACCCAAGCCACCATCATCATCAATAAACCAAAATGGTCTTCGGGCTCGTTTTGCGTTAAATGAATATCAATTTGATTGGCTTGCATCCACTCGCGAAGTTGCAAGGTAGACTCGCCAAACAGCACATTTTCTTTATCAAGCCAGACCGATCCCCACGGTGGAGAAGGAAGTGCGTAAGGGCCAATAAAGAGGCGTTGATAGGCTTCATCAAGGGTTTCATCATCACGTTGCATTGCCGCCATCTCTGCGGCAATCCCTTGTTTTTGCGCTTCAGAGCCGTAATGCCAATCTGCTACCCACTCGCCTGATACCAATAATTCGATAATTTCGGGCACTTGGTCAGGGGAATAATAGAATGCCGCACCAAGGATCCGAGCTGTCACAGAAACATCATTTAAAGCGAGTTCGTTCATGGTGTGTAATCCACTGTTCATGTGTTATTTGTTGTTTTGCTTATTATTGATAAAAATTCTTGGAAACGAAAGGCTTAGCAACTTTCTGCTAAGCCTTTGAGATGACGATTAGTTAACGGCCATGCCCACGGTCATGTGCAGACCATAGAACACACCGCGTCCAACAATCTCGCCCGCCAACACTAACAGGGTACCGATACCCAAGTTAATAACGGATGGATTACGTTTCGCGATTAACGGCATGATCCAGCAGCCCAGCCCCATCGCTACGGCAACAATCTTAATATCCATTAAGAAGCCATAATCAGGCACTAAATCCGTTGCTTTTTGTACTGCGGTTTCAATGCTCGCCAAGTCAAATCCTTGGGAAATTGCCGCGGCTGCACTCACTAATAATGCTATCGCACTCAATGCAGGGAGACGGCGGATACATTGCAGGTCAAACCCAGCCACACGCAATAACAGCGCGGCTAAGATAGGCCCACCCAAGAATGCCGTTAGCACGAAGTTGATCATGGTGTAGCTGTTATTCCATGTTGGTACCGTTGGGATTTGGTACACACGGGAAGTTGCCACCACAAAGATAGCCGCAAGAACAGCCACCACCACTAACCATAATTTACCTAGCGCAGCCGGCATTTTATTTAACACTGCCAACAACCAATACAAGCCACCAAAGGCAAAGAAGATTGCACCACTGGCAATTTCATTACTCAGTGAAGAAGCCCCTAAGCGGTTGAAGGCATTAAATGCACGCAATGGGGTCCCCATGTGCATCGTGGATAATAAGAAACCAATTCCCATTAACACCCACAGGCCGAACATGCTGTAATGCACTTTGCGGTTAAGTTCAGGGGATAATTTTCCACTTAACAAAACCGCTGCCATCACAATAAATGCACCTGCAACACTTTGACCAATAACGGTGAAAAACATCAATGGCCATTCATGAATTCCCGCGCCCATATTAAACTTCCTCCGGGTTAGCCAGATGACCCGTGGTATCACCGACAGGTTTGCTATTGGCATTCAATTTTAAAACGATATTTGGATGAGTATATTCAGCCGATGGTAATGGTGCGATTTCCGCTAAATCACCATATTTAGCGCGTAGCTCTTCTATCGGCGCCATATCCAATGCACGTAATGGGCAAGATTCCACACAGATTGGTTTTTTGCCTTCTGCAACACGCTCATAGCAACCATCACATTTGGTCATATGACCTTTGACTTGGTCGAATTGAGGCGCACCGTAAGGACACGCCATGCTGCAATAGCGGCAACCAATACAGACCTCTTCATCCACCACCACAAACCCATCTTCGCGTTTGTGCATCGCACCACTTGGGCACACTTTGGCACACGCTGGGTCATCACAGTGGTTACACGAAATAGATAGGTAATAGGCGAAAACATTCTGCCCATAAACACCATCTTGCTCAGTCCAATCACCGCCCGCATATTCATAAATACGGCGGAAATTCACTTCTGGAGATAAGTTTTTAAAGTCTTTGCACGCTAACTCACAGGTTTTGCAGCCAGTGCAACGACTTGAATCGATATAAAAACCATATTGCGTTGACATATCTGGCATCCTTAAGCTTTCACAACTTCAACAAGATTAGAGTGTGATGGGTTCCCTTTCGCCAATGGCGATGGACGTTGAGTGGTCAGCACGTTAATGCTGCCCGCATGATCAACGCGGTTACCATCCGGGTCATACCATGCACCCTCACCCAAACCAACCACACCCGGTAAAATACGTGGGGTGACTTTGACTTTGACACGCACTTCGCCTCGGTCATTGTAGACACGGACTAAATCCCCATGTTTCAGGGAGCGTTTCGCCGCATCTTGTGGGTTGATCCATAACTCTTGAGGACAAGCCGCTTTCAATACATCCACGTTGCCATACGTTGAGTGGGTACGTGATTTATAGTGGAAGCCTGTCAACTGTAATGGGAATTTTTCCATTAATGGGTCGCCGTACTGCTCAAACCCAACGGAATAGACTGGCAATGGATGGATCACATCCCCTTCTTCCAGCTCCCATGAATTTTGCAGCTCCGCCAATTGCGCGGAATAGATCTCGATTTTGCCTGATGGCGTGGTCAATGGGTTTGCAATTGGGTCTTCGCGGAAGCTTTGGTAAGCCACATGGTGACCTTTAGGGTCACGTTTTTTGAAAATACCTTGCTCACGGAACTCTTCGAACGTTGGCAGCTCAGGTAATGCAGCGCGAGATTGTTCGTATAAATGGCGCAACCACTCTTCTTGGGTACGATTTTCAGTAAACTGCTCACCGACACCCATACGTTTGGCAATTTCGCTGGTCATTTCATAAATATTGCGGCTTTCAAAACGCGGTTTGATAGCTTGATCAGCAAAAATAACGTAGGACATATTCCCCGCGGAAGCATCCATACAGAAATCCATTTGCTCAGATGCAGTGCAGTCTGGCAGTAAGATATCGGCATATTTTGCAGAGGCGGTCATGTGGTTATCAATCACCACAATCATTTCGCACTTAGACTCGTCTTGCAGGATATCGTGGGTACGGTTGATTTCTGAATGTTGGTTAACTAAACAGTTGCCAGCGTAGTTCCATACCATTTTAATTGGCACATCCAATTTGTCTTTACCACGGACACCATCACGGGTAGCCGTCATTTCAGGACCACGCAGGATAGCGTCTGTCCACATAAACATGGAAATGCTAGTTTGCACTGGGTTAGTTAAGGTCGGCATACGCACGAATGGAATACTGTAAGAGCCTTCACGAGCCCCCGTATTACCGCCATGAATACCGATGTTACCGGTTAAAATCGCGAGCATTGAGATAGCACGAGACGTCAGTTCACCATTAGAACGACGCTGAGGTCCCCAACCTTGCACAATGTAAGCCGGTTTTGCGGTACCGATTTCACGAGCTAATTTCACAATGCGCGCCGCCGGAATACCGGTGATGGATGCTGCCCATTCAGGGGTTTTCGCTTGACCGTCAGGACCATCACCTAGGATATAAGCTTTGTAGTGCGCATTTTTGGGTGCGCCAGCTGGCATGGTGGTTTCATCATAACCCACGCAATATTTATCTAAGAATGGCTTATCCACTAAGTCTTCTTTGATCATCACATACGCAATAGCGTTAACCAGCGCCGCATCAGTACCCGGACGAATTGGGATCCATTCATCTTCACGCCCTGCACCTGTATCGGTGTAGCGAGGGTCGATGATGATCATTTTTGCGTTAGATTTTTCGCGTGCTTGTTCAACATAGTAAGTCACCCCGCCGCCGCTCATACGCGTTTCGCCAGGGTTGTTACCAAACATCACGACTAATTTAGAGTTTTCGATATCTGATGGACTGTTACCGTCTGCCCAGCCACCAAAAGTGTAATTCAGACCTGCCGCAATTTGTGCGGTACTGTAATCGCCATAATGATTTAAATAGCCACCACAGCAGTTCATGAGACGCGCAATTAAAGTCGCGCCCGGTGGCCATGATTTTGTCATGGTACCGCCAAGAGTACCTGTACCGTAGTTCAGGTAAATTGACTCATTACCATAATCTTTAATTAAGCGTTTCATGTTATCGGCAATAGCGTCGAAAGCTTCTTCCCAACTGATTCGCTTAAATTTACCTTCACCGCGTTTGCCTACACGCATCATTGGGTAGCGCAGGCGGTCTGGGTTATAGACGCGGCGGCGCATAGAGCGGCCACGTAAACATGCACGGACTTGGTGCAGCTCTTCATACACGTCATTACCGGTATTATCGGTTTCGACGTATTTGATTTCGCCATCTACAACATGCATGCGCAGTGGGCAACGGCTTCCGCAGTTAACTGTACACGCACTCCAAACAACTTTTTCATTTCCTGATGGTGTCGATGTTTTTTGCTCTGTTTCCGCTGAAGCGCTAAACGGAAGAGAAAATCCTCCCGCGGCGGCGGCTAAACCTGTCACGGCGCCCGCTTTCACAAAGCCGCGACGGCTAAGAGGAGCAAAAACAGCAGCTTTCTCTTTTATATTGGCCATATATAACTCGCTCACTTAAATTGCAATTGCTTAAAATAATAAGAAGTTTTTTCGCTAAAATAACGGAATAAAAAATGTAGTTTGTGTGCCATTAGCGATAAAACCGCCAGCCACATAATTAGAGGTAATTAGAATTTTTGATTGAGTTAATAATATCAATCGGAGAATTTGAGAGATTGTTTTACATCAATAAACATATTGATAATCAACATCATCAATGTATTTATGCTGCTTAACTCGCAGTTTATTTCATTAATTCGTTATATAGTAGAATATATAAAAAAGAGATTTATAATATATAATTGTCTATATTCAAATGATTATCCAAAAATAACACCCTTAAAGTTTTATTATTTTCTGATTATTTTTATCGATATTCCAGCGAGAAGACCCATTGTTTAAAAAACATCATATTGTACAAATTATTGTGATATCGCCAACAACAGATAATAACACCAATGAGATTGATTTTTATTATCTCCTGAGGCTATTTCTCATTCAAAATACTCATTTTGCTTTTAATTAAGGAAATATAAAAACTTAATTTTTTAATAAAGAAATCCCCTAACCACATAAAAAACCTAGATTAAAAGACTAAAAACTATTTGATTTTTAATTTGGTTTACACCCCTCGGTGGAAATACAACAATTATGATCCCATCACGTAAGAGGACATATGATGAGTGAACACCTTTCCTTTGAAAGCACGCAAACCTATAAGTTACCCATTCAAGATATTGGCTTTTACTTTGCCGGAGAGAATGAAGCTCAAATAAACAATTTAATCGGGCACTACATAAGAAAAAAAAGAAAAGAACTGGGTTTGACAGGAAGCCAAATCGCTAGCCGTGTTGGTGTCAGCCAGCAACAGTTTTCACGGTATGAGGTAGGGATCAGTAATATCACATTACCGAGATTATTTTTAATTATTAGCAAACTTGACATGGATATTGAGACTTTCCTCAACGACCTTGTCATGATAGTTAAACGACTACATACACAGGATTAAAGAGGTAGTGATAGATAATTTCTTTATTGGGCAGATTATCTATCACGCTCATATTTAATCATTTGCAATAAAAAGCATACATATCATTGGTGAAAAAGATATACCCACCACTCTTCTGAGGATAAAGAAAGATATCCATATCTAGATTGGGGTCCAAATAAGACTGAGATAAATATTTTTCTAACTCCGAAGAATCTGTATTATCCGAATTCAATAGAATATTTTTCTTGGATTTGATTTTAAGGCTATCGCCGATCTTTATAATATCGATATAAACCTTTCTAGCTACCTCACTCTCAATACCATTTTGGCTAAATTTACCCTTTAAATTCACCCACCCTTCATGATCGCCTAAGGTATAAGAAATACTCAAAGAAAGTTTCACATTCTCTTCAATAGAAATAGTCCTAAATGAGGAACGACAAATAATGTCATCTGACTTATTAACCTGGTATACCGCAATAGAAGAAAGAATAATTGCTGATGTATAAACAACAGCTTTCAAGATGCTTTTTTTCATTTTTATTATCCAGCCCAATCCATGATGTAATACGAAACACATTCATTATCTTTTAACGAAAATGAATCTAACTCTCTGATACAATAAATGATTGATAATTTATTAGTGAAATTCCGTCTTATCACATACATATATTGATAATCATCAAATGACTTTGAAATAATTTCATCTGATAGAAATTTAGATAAGTTCGCATTTAAATCCATCTGTTTATTACAGAGTATTATTTTGCTTTTAATTTCTCCACAATGAGTGTAGTTCGATAAGCTACTACTTTTTTTTTGAAAATCTATATAGCTAAAAAAAATTGTTGTCATCAACACAATTAGAACTAGCATAATGATTGTTTTTTTCACTTCACGATTTGAGAAACTGAACCACACATTCTTTTTTTTAATATACCCAGAGGGGTATTTAGGAGGAGTATTTATGCTGATGTTTTTATGGTTTTCTACTTTTTCCACTTTAGGGATATGGATTTTTTCTATTTTCCCATCATATTTCCTATCAATTTTGTGCTTATTTCTAAACCTACTACTATTTACATTATTTATCGATGAGTTAAGAATATGTATATCATCAACAAGCCTATAGCCTCTTTTAGGAATATTCTTTATTATCTCAAAATTGTGTTCGAGTTCGCTAAATGCCTTTCGTAACAATAAAATGTTTTGATAAAACGTATTTATTGTCACAAACTTCTTTTTTTCACCCCAACCTGCACTAAATAGCTCATCTTGTGAAATAACTTCATTATCTCCATCTACCTTGTTTTTTATTAAAAATAAAAGAATATTCGCAGCTGGCGTTAGAACTTTACGTTTATCTCCATTAAGTATGTATGTGATTTTCTTATTGGTGTAGTCAAACTCAAACTTGTCATTAATTATATATTTTATACTCGATTTCATAATTTCATTCTTTATTAATATAGTAAAACATCGCCACACTATACTACCCATACGAGTGAACCGAAAATTGAAATAAATCATAAAAATCTAAAATAAATTTGAAGGTTTTATTAAGTTTTTTAGCACCACAAATCCACAACACACTGTTAATAATGAATATTTTTAGAATTACATATAAATAAAAATACTTAAGTAGTTTATTTAGTTTATCCAGCTGAGGAGTGAGAGTATTCTGCATCACAGAGCGAGCAGGCTCCAAAGTATTCATCTCTTAATGATGGAAATGATTTTTATTATCTATCATTTCTCCTGCACAGTTCTTTCCATTAAAAATGGGTAATTTAAATTTGAATCTTTGGATATGCATATCCAGAGATTCTTAATACATATTATTAATATATAAATACTCTTATGAGGATGATTAAATGAAAAAGATGTTATTACCTTTAATTTATAGCAGCGTATTACTTAGTGGTGCTGCATTTGCAAACACAGGGGAAGTACAATTTATTGGAGCGGTAACTTCTGCAACTTGTGATATTGATACTGAAGTTGGTGGATTAGTTAAATCTACAATTGATTTAGGCAAAATGACAACAGCAGATACCAATGGTGACTACGTTGAATTTAGTTTAGTTCCACGTACTGACGAATGTTTGAAAAAAACTAATGGTCAAGTAGGTTGGCAAAGTGCTGGATTTACTAATTCTGGTCTTGCAAATATGAAAGGAACAGCAAATGGAGTTTCTATTCAGTTAACCGCAATGAACTCAACCACACCAAATCAAGATGTGACTTATAACAGCCAAACAGTTGATTTTGGTAATGGAACAGATGCTATTGGAAATATGAATTTCAAAGCAAGAATGCTGGCAACAACAGGTCAAACAGTTACCGAAGGTACCATCATTTCTACTGCGACCTATGCAGTGGCATATAAATAATTAGTTTTATATTTTTAAATTAAGGGTCTTTGACCCTTATTACTGCTTACAAATAGTGATGGATATATGCGTTTAAAATCGATCAATGCTTTTATATTATCCCTGTTAGTAAGTCCATTTTGTGTATATGCAAACTTGAATATGGACTTCTTACATGGAGGAGTTCAATCTCAAGCAGCAAGTATTTTTGATGACAGTGTTAAATATCCTGAAGGTCACTATATTGTAGAGGTGATTTTTAATCGCCACCCAATGGGAAAAAAAGAATTAATTATATTAACCAAAGATAGAGAAAATCTTTGTTTAAATACAACATGGATAAATGAACTTTCATTACCTATTAATTTAGCCTTATTCGAAAATGACTTTAATGCAGAAAGAAACTGCTACAACTTAGGTCATTATCCTGGTGTTAAAATTGACTTTGATAATGCAAAACAGGTTTTAACTTTTAATATTCCACAAGTCGCCTTAGATAACTCAAAAAATCAACAAGAATGGGATTATGGAATACCAGGGATCAAAGTTAATTATTCCGGATATGTCTCTAAAACAACATCCGCTAATACCCAAATTTATGGGGATTTCGACTTATATTCTAATTTTGGTCGATGGGTAGGTTACGTCCGCAGTAGTTATCTTAAAGATTCAGGAACCGAGACTTCAGAAGCAACCATTTCAACTGCCATGAAGTCTATACAGGGAAGTTTTATCGCCGGTAAAACAATAACATCAATGACGATGTTGCCTAACTTTGTGTTTTACGGAATGGCGTTACGTTCAGAAAAAAATATGCGTCCATGGGAAATGCGAGGTTATGCCCCCGTCATTTCAGGTGTGGTCAGTTCGAATGCAAAAATTACTATTTCACAAAATGGATACGTTCTTAGTTCTCAAGTCGTTCCTGCGGGAGCATATCAATTAAATGATATTTCACCCGTCAGTAATGGTGATTTGACCATTACTGTTGAAGAAGATAATGGAACCAAAACCGTAAGATATGTGCCAGTTGCCACACTCCCATCATTATTACGAGCCAATGAGATGGATTACAACCTCGTCATTGGTGAGCGAGAGCTAGCTGGAAAGCGTGAAAGCCACCCATTCCTTTTGGGCGCTCTTGATTATGGATTTACGTATTTTACGTTGCAAACAGCGGGAATTTTACACAGTGATTATCAAAGTGCTGGAATTGGTCTGAGTAAAGAATTTGGTCAATTTGGTGCAGTCTCTTTTAACGTAAACGCGGCCACCAGCAACTTTCGAAAACAGACTCCCACATCACCTGATGCCAAGCAATCAGGGATAAGTTATATGCTGAAGTATGCTAATTCACTGTCGAATACGACTAACTTACAGCTTTTAACTTACCGTTATACCGGTAAAGAGTATGTTGATTTTAATGAGTTTAACCAAAATGCGCTATACCAAAGAAGTAATCGCAAAGAGCGCTATGAAACCATTATTTCTCAAAATTTTGATAACAGCTTTATTAGCTTGTCAGGATGGATACAAACCTACCGTAATCATATCCGCAATGAAATCGGCGCTAACGTTACTTATAACACTGCCTTTAAAGGTGTCGACTTTTCGATATCCGCTGATTATCAGAAATTAAATGACCATGACCGAGATAATTATGCCATTTCCGTCGGTGTGAATATTCCGTTTAGTGTGTTTGATAAAAACCATTTTTGGACGAACTCGGTGAGTTATGACCGTGATAATAAAGCCAGTTTTAACTCTGGTATCGCAGGGAATATTAATGAAAAAGTGAACTACAGCGTGAATACCAGCAAAGATCGTGATAGTTGGTCAAACTCTGCTTACTTCGGATTTAACCAAGACTGGGTGAATACAGGTGTGGCTATTGCCCAAAACCAACATCAAACCACAGGCTCTATCAATGCCTCCGGTAGCTTGCTTGCCACACAAAAAACCGGCTTATTTTTAACCAATGTGCGACAAGATACTGTCGCCATCGCCAACATTAAGGATATCGGAAATATTGTTTTTAATGATTCACCGCCTACGGATAGACATGGAAATACCGTAATTGGTGTATCTCCTTATATTGAAAATAATTTAAAAATCAATACTGAGGAAGTTCCGAACAACGTTGAGTTACTCGATTCGGTACAACGTGTTGTTCCAACAGATAAAGCCATTGTTTATCGCGAGTTCAAATACTCAACCATACATCGATACATTTTAAGACTGAAAAAGAAAAACGGTGAGTTTGTGTCTGCCGGTAGCTCAGCACGAACAGAAAATAACGACTATGTGGGATTTGTCTCCAATGGCGGTGTTTTGCTGTTGAATTTATTAAGTCAGCCTAATGCCATTTTCATTACCTCCTCAAATGATGAGGTATGCACCTTAAATATGAATGGGGTAGAACCCAATGAAAACCAAATCATGGAGATCGAATGCAATGATTAAGCTCATATCCAAACTCGCTATCTTGCCATTTTTGTTAACCTGTTTTAATGCCTATTCCGCATTCACACTGAATGGTACTCGATTTATCTATGATGAAGGTCGTAAAAATATTGCGGTTGAAATTAAGAATAATAGCGAAAAAGCCTACGGTGGGCAGGTCTGGATCGATAACCTCAAAGGGGATGATGTTTTCTTTGTTCCCGCGCCTAACTTATTTAAAGTCGCAGCCAATGAAAAACAGCTTGTTCGCTTAATTTATATTAATGACATACTGCCAAAAGACAGAGAGTCACTGTTTTGGCTTAATGTTCAAGAAATCCCGCCGGTTGCATCTGCGGAAGAGGGCAATGTCCTTGCTGTGGCATTAAATACGCAAGTTAAGCTCATTTATCGCCCTAAAATCCTTGCAGAAAACCGTGAAGATGCAGAAAAAAATATCACGTATAGCGGTTCAACACTGAAGAACCCAACACCTTACTACTTTGCACTCACACAAGTTTCCGTCAACAACAAACCACTGTCTTTATCCGCGGATGTTGAACGCTCAATTAGCTTATTCCCGCCTTTCAGCGAGATGGATTTACAGCGCCCTTTATCCGGTAAAGTCACCGTTGAAGCCATTGATGACTACGGTGCTCGACGTGTGATCGAACTGCAATAAGGACATCATCATGGCAAAAAAAGGGTTTTACCTTGGAATATTGATGCTTTTTTTCACGTTAGATGCCTCTGCGGCAAGATGCCGAAATATATCAATCAAATATTCATTTCCAGCACAAATCGACGTGACGAACAAAAAAGTTGGCGACCAACTCTATACTTTTGGCGCCCCTGGTGTCCCATTAACTTTAGCAGGGCAATGCTTACGTGCTTCAAGTGGTGCGGGGAATACGACAGGAAACTTTATTTATATTGTTGATAAATATGGCGCATCACCAAATGATTGCCCAAATGGTGGAACCGTCGATAAAACCTCATCCGATGGCATTTTAAGATTTCGATCAACAGGAAGCTGTAGTAACAGTGCTTGGATACTGGTTTTAGACTACAAAACCAGTGGAACGGGCTATACCAATTTAACCAATGCTGGCGGAGGAACAGACTCTGGTACCGTTTACTTACAGAAAAAGCCACCTGTCGGAAAAACGGTTGTAAACCCTACTTACATGTTAACCAGAAAATTCTATTCACGAATTGGTAATAACAGCCGTACGTTAATGACAGAGAGTGTCGCGTTCAGTGCCCCAACATCGATGACCCTCGTCAATAACGCATCATGTGCTGTCTCAGTCAACGATGTGGATTTTGGTAACCAAACAGCAAGTTCAGTTAACGCAAAATCTGTTGCCGGTAAAACCATCAACGTCGCGTTTACCTGTAATGCGGTACTACCCGCCTATACCTTAAGTTTTTCAGGAAAGGATGGTGTCAACAATGCTGCGAATGGAATTATCAATGTGAAAAGTAATCCATCTGTTGGTTATCAATTCACATGGGGTAATAGTGCATTTAAACCTGTAAATAGTGCAGTCGTTATCAATGGCACCGCTATGGCACCAAATACTAAGCCAACAACAGCAAGCTTCACGATTCCAATTACCGTCAAACCCGTTCCGTTAACAACTCAAACGGCAGTGGGGGCAGCTAATACCGCCTTGACCATTAATGTAAAACTAAACTAACAGGATTTTTTATGATCAAGAGATCTCTATTCCTTTGTACTGCATCGTTATTTTCTATTTATGCTAATGCAACAAGCTTTGCGACTAACGTAACAGGTGGGACCGTCACCTCGAATATTAATATGACGGTCAAGGCTTCTTGTGCCGCCTCAGTAGCAGATATCGACTTTGGCGAGCAATCTGTCAGTGACATTAAAAATGGCAAAGTGGTTGAAAAACCGATGACGATTGCAATCACTTGCGATGCAACTTTAGCATCTTATACGATGGCATTAACCTCGGCTGATGGCGTTGATGCCACAAAAAGTATTTTGAAGACCAAACAAAATACCACTGTAGGTTATCAGTTGACATGGAAGACCGCTGAAATGGCCCCTATCAATACTCCCGTTTTGGTTGATGGCGTTGCAAAAGCCCCTGTCACGAAACCCACAACACCTAATGTATCCATTCCTATTAACGTAAAACCCGTTTTACTTGGTACGACGGGCTCACCTGGAGCCGCCAGTACAGCATTAAATATTAAGTTAACATTCAACTAGTTGAGGTGACTATGCGCAAATCTATTTTGCTCATCAGTGTATTGATTTTTACGCATATCAATAGCTATGGAGCACTCACCAAACAGTCATCCATGGTTGGTCAAGAGCTGGCATCACAAATTAGGATGAGTGTGAAAATTGCCACTTGCCTGCCAGCAACGATCGATAATATTGCTTTTGGTGCATTAGATAGCGCAACTGTTTTATCTGGCGAAATAGAGGGACATACCACGCTATCATTAGATTGTTCAGGAACCATAGTTCCACAACGTGTTTCACTATTGTTTGAACCCGCGACCCCTCATTTAACCATGGGGGCATCAGGCTATATTGGCTCTGTTAACAACACTCTTGGTTATTTAGTCGCATGGGAAGATAACCAAGTTGGAGACATTGATGCAGGTGTGCCGATGGGAAAAGAGCTTTTACTTAAAAAGCCCACCGCCTCATTAATGAAAGTGAAACTGAAAGTAAAACCTATTGCACTACCCATTGGTAGCAATAGTGTGACTTTAGGCAGTGGGAGCACCCACATTACAATCAAAATAAAATATCTTTAATGTGAGCGAATTGATGAATAAAACACTTCCCTTCTGCTTTCTTTCGATGCTGATGAGTGGCTACCCTTTACATACCGTTGCCGATGAAATTTTACCCGACACGGTTCTGAGCATCTCGCTAGAGATCGTCAATATCACTTGCAATATTAATGATGGGAAAGGCTTCAATAAAATTGTCGATTTCGATGTAATCAATGAAACCGATTTGCTCGCAGGAAAACAACCCGCTGTAAAAACGCAATTTATTGTGGATTGTAATAAAAGTGGCTTTAAGCCTAATAACATAGATATTAAAGTTTATCCTGGTGCTCAAGGGGCTCTTAATAATGGTGTTGGTGGTGAGTTGAAAACCAACTTATCTGGTGTTGGAATTTATTTATCCTGGATGGATAAGAGTCCTATTGATTTATCTGGAAAAAACCAACGATTCAGTGCTAATGGTAATAACCAATTTGATATTAGCTTTTTTGCCAAACCCTATGCTCAATCACCGAGCATCGAAAAAGGCATCATGAAAAGCAGTGTTATTATTAGTGCGCTCTACAAGTAATAACGATTACTCACAGTTACCCACCGCGTAATATTTATCAAAAATCACAATGTACTTGCGGCTTTTCTTGGCTAAACGCGCATCTTGATACGTTTGATTAGGTAACAGGTAAAGGACGTAAGGCTCAGTATCATCCTCTGCATTGCAATTGTTATGCAGCAACACTCTAAAATAGGTATTCCCTGTATTTTTCAACATGCCTGCATTTTGGTCTAGCGTATATTTAAAATCAGGCTGTTTGGGTCTCACGACGAAATACGTTTCTAAACTGACCGTTGGGTAAAACAGCGGCTGTTTACGTTGCTCATTATCATTTTGCATTTCAAGTGGCGTTTCACTAATAATAATTTTGTAATAGCGCTCTTGGTTGTCCACGGTTCCGCGATAAAAAATTTTAAAGAATTCCTGCTCTCCCGGTAATAGAATTTTCTTCAGTGGAGTAAAGATAATTTCCCCGTTATGAATGGCTCTCCCTTGCTCATGGCTGCCCGGCTTATCAATTTGATACGCACTCAAGCTGTATAAATTGGTCTTTTTCGTATCGTTAATATAGGGCTTAGAAAAAAATTCTTTCTCGGACTCCATCGAGGAGATGTCCGAATTAATGTAAAGCGCATAAACGCTAGCATTGAATGAAAACAGTGTGCAGAGTAATAAGAATTTCAGCAAAGAATTGAGTTTCATATTTAACCTGTTAGCGCTGAAGAAAAAGGCGACTGAATACTGAATGAGTCGCCTAAAAAATGAATGAGTTTATTGAATATCGGGCCCTGTCCAGATGGCTTTTACTGTCACCGTCCCGCTTGCGGATACTGTCCCTAGCCAATCAATGCCATCTAACGTAAAGAAAGAATTCGCCTCATTCATTGGGAATAGCAAGTCTAAATTTGTGCGATAAAAGGAACCTAAATCTTCATTTGGTCTTGCCCACGGCGTCTCTTCCCATAACGCATTTTTGAGGGAAATTTCATTGCTATCGCAGCTGGCTCGGTAAGACTCTAAGCTTCCCGTGTAATTTTTAAATGACAAATACGCCGAAAATGGCACTTTGAATTTGTCATCATTGGAGCTAAACAAGCAGTACGATTGTCCTTTCAGCGTGGTACTTGGGCCTTCCACTTTGGCGGTGATTGAATCTGCCTGCCTTGGTCCGCTGGTCGTCACAATATAATTAAATTCAATTGGCGGCTCTTCATTTCCCACTTTCCCGGTTTTCGATTGGTTCGGGTTAAAGTCGGCAGGAATAATACTGATCCCATAATCCCGCGGTTTAATAATCAAATAATTCGATGGTGTGAACTCATAAAACCCTGATTGTGGCAGTGGAGACTGAAAAGCAAACGTATAAACACTATCCGCTAAGGTCACGTTCGAGTTAGGGGAAGCATCAACAATCGATTTCAAATACGTATTTGATAGAAATACTTCAATAAAATTCGAACCATTATTAAAGATCTCCGACATATTGGTGGTCGCTGACCAGTTCGTCCAGCGGGTACTATTGGTTCCTTTATATTGGATAACATTAGCTCGAGGAGCCGCAGTCAAACCGAGTTTTTGATGATCGATATACATACGGACAGTAAACGAACCACTGATTGATGAGCCTTTCGTTTCTAATTCAACGAGCTGGCAAATAACACCAGAAACGTTTCCAACAATTCCCGTAGTACAGAAGTTGGAGCCCAACCCAACCGTTGGGTTACCGTTACTATCCACGAAAACTTCCTGCAAAGCCCCCGTTCCTTTCAGGATAATATTTCCCTTTTTATTCGTTGGAATGTAGTGCTGCTGAGTCGAGGTTCGCCCGCCGCTGGTCATACAGGTCGAATTACTCAGGTCATAATCATCTCGGCTCGTACAAGTTCTTAAATCAAACGTGTATTCGGTTCCCGGCGGTAATTCTGCAATCCAACGGTAAAATGATTCAGAAAAGACGGGTCTGGAGTAACCGGATTCTCCTGGTGTTCCTGTTTGCTGAATTTTATACGCACCATTATCCCGCAATTGTTGAGCTGACCAATAGGATGTCGCAGGGCAATTTCGGTTGTTTGTCATACAACGGTTCCCCACAAATGGCTGGTTTACAGGGGAGTTTTCTAGCCAAATATCCCCCTTATTATAGGTCGAGCTAAAAGGGGCTCCGGTATACCCCATATAGCCTAAGCTTAATTGGCTATTTCGTTGATATTTAGTAAAAACGTTGGATCCAGAAAAGCGAGGATCAACCCTGTTGGCAACGATAAAAAATTCGTTATCAATCTGGTTCTCAACAATGACGTATTCCTGCAATGGTGCTGTCGCTGCCAATGCATTTGACGTGAGTACCGCCAGTGAAAAACAGAGTGCTGATGTCGATAATACTCGCATGTTTTATTAACCTTAAAATTGAGAGTTAGCGTTTTGCTAATGCTTCTTGAGGCTCACAAGTCACCTCACCTACCCATAAAGCACCGCGTGCCCCTTGTAGGTTTAAATCGGCTTCGCAGATCGTTTTCTCATCTTCTTGCAATAACGAGATCACGGGATAGCGCACATCAACGTCCATGGAGAATTCCCCATTCTTATCGGTTTTTGTTCGCCCAATATGGTTACGAATCGAGGCATATTTGATGTATTCACCATCTGGTGATTTAAGCCGTCCAAATACGGTAACTAACTGACGAACTTCAGGTTGATAAAACGCGATATTACCCGGATACAGCGTGACGGATTTATTGCGTCCAGAGACAATGTCAAAACTGTCTTTTGACTTCCCGTCGTTCATTAACTGGATGTCGTAATCTGAATAGGGTGACAATGGAATAAAGGTATTTTTTCCGCTGATTGGGTAATTTTGCCCATTCACCTTCGCCACCATGCTACCGGCACCTTGAATCTCTGAATTAATAATGACCCCTGATTTTCCTTGGTTGCCGCTTGGTGTGATCATGCCGTTGCTATAAGCCACCGATCCGCGAGAAGTTAAGTTTCCGTTCAGTCGGTCGCTATCCGGTCGGTTAATCGTGACGGTGCCTGAGTTATATTTCATGTCATAAGAAGCGTAGGCCAGCGTCGAAAAATCTGATTCGCCATTATCTTTGTCACGCACTAACTTAGAGACTGAAATTCCCGCATTAGTGATCGGCGAGTTTTCAAAACTCTTGTTGGCGTAAATATTGGCTTTCATGTTGCCGTTCGTGGAAGAAACGCCTGTGCTTAACCACGTAGACAACGGTAATGAGAAGTCCAGATTCACATATTTTTCGTTGGTACTGTTTTGACTATCATAGTGATAACGCTGTACACCGGCTCTGAGCCCAACGGTTCCATAGCGCCCAGAAAACAGCGTATTCGCATATTCGTAGTTAATTGAATCACTGCCTACGCGACGGTCTTTGGTATTACTGATCGTGAATGAGCCAGCTCTATCAATTAGCTTGTCGAAGTTAAATGTACCGCCATAGGAATAGTTATCCGCATCATAAAGCGGTAAATCCCCTTCAATCACCGTCCGCTCTCGTGATGCCCAAAGGGAGCCATAACCATCCGGAATACTAATAGAAATCGTGCCAATGTTGCGATGGCTGCCGTGGTTTTCCAGCATGCCCTGCCAAGAAACCGAGATATAATTATTAATCGACGCGTTGATGCTCGTTTCTTGAACCAGGAATTTATCAAAACCATAGTTTGACATCTGAAAGCGTATCCCTGACAGCACAGGGAAGTTATAGGCGAATGATGCGCCCGCTAAATAGCTTTTTTCTGGAGTTTGGCTGTGACGATCTTCGCCACGGACATAATTTCTTTTATCGAAGTCAACATAACCCCCGTACATTTCCCAATTCAGTTTGTCGAAGTTTCCTCCGATTGCCCCTAAGGATTTATTAATTGTCTGGTTTTGGGTGGTGACCACTTTCCCATCAACAACCGTTTCGATAGTCACGTCATAAATACCAAAAGGTAGTGTACTGGTGTCTACCTCAAAGTTACCCATTGGGAAGTTTTGGATGTTCAGAAGCTTACCTTGGCGATAAATACGAACTTCACCAGGGCTATTTAAGAAGGCATAAATAGGGGTCAGTGACTGCTGTTTAGTGTTGACGACACTCGCGGAGTTATTCCCGATAGTGACCGCATAAATTTTGCTACTACTCAACGCAGTTAAGCTCGCAATAGACTGTAAATTCCACGTACTCATTAAACCCAATGCGACACGCAGTCCATTAAAGTCCCGCTCATACATCGCTCGGTATAATTCAACATTCGCATTGGATTTACCAATGCTATAAGCCGACGCATTGATATTAAAATGGTGTTCTGCTGCGGCAAATAATGCGTCTAAATTGAAATAGCTACTGGAGCTATTTTTTGCATTTTTTACCTGACTTTGGAATACACCTAAATCATAGTTTGCCACTGCCGAAAGTGAATTAACGGATGAATCACCTAAAACAGAATGCCTTGCGTGGGTTTTCGGTGCAAAAGCAGCTTTATCAACATCTAATGATAAATTAAATGATGAGATATTTAATTTCAGCACCGCATTATTGTCGATAACAATACCATTGGTATCATCAAAAACAGTATTTTGTTTATTTTCGATCTTTTCAACCAATACATTGTTTAGTTTTGGTCCTTGCGTACTGTCAATGAGCTGAATACTGGATAATTTAATTTTACCTTGGTCAATGACAATAACTGCATCCGCGATTTTATCTTCGCTTTGGTTGTTTTTAGCATCATCACTTAATCGTAGAAAAACAGGCACAGACATTCCTTCTTCCAATGCACTCACAAATGCCGGAGGAATAATGTAACCACCAATTTTAATACTCTTCATCTCACTAGCATGAATGGTGTTTGAAAAAAAAATGCTTAATATTGATAAAGCAATAACACTCTTACGCATGATTAAAGTCCGTTATTAATTATTTGACGACAATGAAATCTCCTTTGTGCCAAATACCTACGCTAGATTTTTTATTATTAAGATCGACAAACTGTAATTTCACAGCTAAATGTGGCATGAGGTAATAACGCTCACGACAAATACCATCCACACTGTATTTTTGTTTTTCAGGTAAACATGGCCCTGATGCCACCACACGAAATGAACTATTCCCTATATTGGAAACTTGGGAGTTTGCATATTGGTAATTAAATTTTTCAATTCTTGGTGCAACAACCAAGATAGTGCTAATAGTCGCTGAGGTTGTCGCTGAAGCAGATTTTGCACTTTGAGTGACTCCGCTTTCACCAATAGGGTCATCTTTCCAATTTAATCGGTAATAACGTTCTTTATCGTCTTTGGGGCCTTGATAAATAATTTTAAACACATCTTTTGCTTGCCCTGGCAAAATCAAATTAGCAGGGGTTGATAATATTTCGTTGGGATCCGTTACTGGAATAACTTTTCCATTCTCAAGTGGTGAGTCTATTTTCTCGATAGTTAAATTAACGAGCCTTGCCGTATTAACCGTATTTTCAATTTCTTTTGCTAATGAGTCTTCATCTGACGATATGATTTCAGTGATATTTCCTACATTAACCGCAAAGCTCATTTTTAGTGGAAGAATAGATAATAAAGCTAATGCTAGTGTTATTTTTTTCATAATTATTAATTTTAAAAAAGATAACGATAAAGATAATATTTCCCTATAGTATCTTTATCGTGAAAATTAGTTATTCACTAAGCGTAAATAATCAATTAAGGAGCTGGTGTGAAAGTACCATCCCAAGTTGCAGTGAACTGAACTTTAACATCACCATCCCATGAACCGTCGGTCAGTGCTTTGAAGTCTGTCGCTGCGCCAGCCGCTTCCGCGCTAGCAATAACGAAAGTGAACTCACCACGGTCAGTTGCACGCTCTGAACCATTGTAGATACCATCCGCTGCTAAGTTATCTAAACCAGATGTTAAGCCTTTTGAAGTATCGATTAATACGGTGTCAGTTGTTTTATTCAGATCTTCACCATTCCATTTAACGCCAACAGTTAATTTAGAATCATCTGTTGTTCTCGCTAAGGTGTTAGAAATGATTTTTGATGCTAATTTAAAATCTGTTGCACCTGATTGACCTTGAATAGCGATATCAAATGCGCCATTTTGTTGGTTAAAGCTTTTCTGACCTTCTGCATAGTTAAATGTTAAGCTTTTTAATGGTGTAACAACCAGCATACTTGTCGTATCTTTAATTGCGGTCGCTTGCCATGTTGCTGTCGCTTGAGCAGTACGAGTGTCAGCATTAGCTACTGTAGCAAAGGAAGCAGCAATAATTGTTGATAGCAAAACAGATGCCATTTTTTTATTTAACATGTTGTTCTCTCTATTTAATATCCATGAAGAAAAATATAATTGCATAGCATAAAAAACACATTCATTGTGTGTTTTATAAAAGACAATCTTAATTTTCCATAGATGAAATAATAATAAAATAACCAGATAATACTGATTATTTTATTCTTAAATTAAGAAGAAAATTAGCAATTATTTATGATGGTTTTTGTTGAATAGCTTTTCCAAGAAATATATCTCCCAATATTTTCTTTGCTATCTTTTTCTCTTTCTGAGTTTACTTCACTCTCAACATACTTTATAACATCAACCCATCTTTTATCTAAAATACTTAAAAATATATCTAATTGATCTAAGGTAATCGCAGTGATTCCCATTTCGTATCGGGATATCTGTTGCTGGCTAATACCTATTAACTTTGCCAACTGCTTTCCCGTCATGTTTTTCTCTTTTCGCGCTTTTCTTAAAAAAGTTCCCACCTGGCCACTAATTATATTAGATTTCATTAACCACACTCCAATATAAAGAAATAAGTTATTTAACTTTTATTAATAATAAATACATTAAAATAAGAGTAAAAACGTTTATATCGATCGAACGAGAATATTTTGATAGGTGCAGTCTATCAAAATTCAATTCATTGATCGACGGGCTTTATTAAAATACAACGAGCGAGAGTACTCTTAATATGATAAGTATATTTAACTAACTGATATATATTAAATAAAATTTAATTCAATTTATTTAATATATTTTCTATTTTTTTAAAATGAAATTTACACGAAAGGAGTAAAAGCATAAAAAAACGAGATAAAATAAATTTTCTATTACAATAAATTACAATTTGAAACAGCTTTATTGGATTTTACAAAATAAAAAACTCATGAGATGAGTAATATACCAATATAAAAATATATTTCTACAGGTTAATTTTTCGGTTAGCAATAATTTTCATTTAGATTGCTAACTTAATAATAACTAAATCGCATCATAATAATTACAATCCAGATTGTATGCCATAAAGGCGCTATAAATTGGGCATATCAGAATGCGGTTCGCGCATATATTAATACATCTTGCTTAATATGTAGCGATGGCTTATTAAAAATATTCTCTTTTTAGATTGTTTGTTGATTTTTTATTCAAATTTAGGAAAGGACATCGAAGGTAGTACTGAAAAAGCATTGCCTCTAAATAAGAGGCAATGGAATTGGGGAGATTTTTTAATTCTGTCGAAAGCTATTTAACGCCTTTAAGTTGTTTCATGGTTTCATCCACGTCAATCTCATCTTCAGAGAACGTCAATGTTGTTCCATGCTGGGTTTCGATAATCAGCTTTTTCAGCGCTCGAGTAGCTCCCGGCTTAATATTCGTTTTAGGTTTAATACTGTTCATCAATGCACCTATCGATAGCACGGTATTTTCTTTATCAATACGTGTATCTGCCGGAACATCTTCATAATAGATACGGAATGATTTGATAGCCGTCAGCTTAATGCGCTCACCGGCAATATAGATATATTTGCTTTCAGGGATCACTTTAACCGCAAAGGCCGATAAACCTTTATTATTTGTGGTCGGCTCAAACGTAACCGCCGCCCCTTTTTTAATCAGTTCTGGGTTGGCAACTTTAATCACATGAAAATAACGGTTATCCCCGTTTTCATCTTTGAGAAACCCAAAACCTTTATCTTCAAACCATGTTGTGATTGTTCCGTTCATTGCCATACCACCTTCTTTGTTGACTCAATTTCACAGCGCGCAGTATAAAACACAATACCTGCCCAGACCACGCCTTTAGTTTTAGTCTAGCCTATTTATCTATAACATCAGCCAATAACATCATCGTCAAAAAGCGCAAAATTGGGTATTATTTATAACCACTTTTTATCTGGGTAACCTGATGTCGACGATTATTGATACCTTTATTGCGCCCCCTTGCCATGATGACATTGAAATCATTGAGCAGGATGAGCACCTTATTCTTATCAATAAACCTTCGGGGCTACTGAGCCTCTCAGGAAAGAATCCACAAAATCTCGATTCAGTACATTACCGGCTCGTTCAACGGTTCCCTGAATGCACTCTCGTACATCGCCTTGATTTTGGTACTTCAGGTGTCATGGTCGTGGCTCGCAATAAAGCCATAAATGCAGAATTATGCCGACAGTTTAGCCAGCGAACCGTGACGAAAGCCTACAGCGCACTACTATGTGGCCATGTAAAAAATGATGATGGAGTGATAGACGCACCGATTGCCAAAGATCCGGCGCTGTTTCCCCGAATGTCGATTTGCCCGACTCATGGTAAACCGGCACGTTCCTATTATCAGGTAATTGAGCGGTTTTATCATGAACTAGAAGATGGGTGTAGATTGCCATTGACGAGGGTGAAGTTTATCCCAGAAACAGGACGCACCCATCAGCTGCGCATTCATAGCCAACTTTTCGGTCATCCTATTTTGGGGTGTGATCTGTATGGAGGCTTACTGCCCGCAGATATAGAACCTGCGCCGAGGCTGATGCTGCATGCCAGTGAATTAGATTTTATTCATCCGATAACTGGGGAACCCATTCACGCCCACAGCAAAAGCCCGTTCTAAACGACTACCACATTAAATCATCTGGGATTTTAAAGTCTGCGTACGGATCGTCTTCATCCTGCTCTTCCTGATTCAAGGCGTTATTTAATACGATGCTGCTTTCATCACGCTGAGCGATTTTATCCGCTACACTCGCGGGGATAATCGCGTAGGTGCTCATTTCAGGATTGTCAGTCGCTAAACGCGCGATGGCGAGACGGCCGCTAATAAGTTGGGTTTGCGTTGTTTTATCGACGACCACTTGCTTGATGACATTATTATCTGTGAAGTTAAAGCTGATATCGCCTTTCGCCACGTCAATTTTGTTCATCTCAATCAGCTGCTTCACCTGAGCTTTATACTCTTTTGTCAGTGCCGCTTGCTTTTGTTGATCGCTCAGTTGTTTATCACGCTCAAGCAGCGCTTTTTTATTCTCTTCTACCGCTTCTCTGGCTTCTCTAGCCTGTACTCGTGATTTTTTCGCTGTGCGCTGTACCTTCGCCATTTTTTTACTGGTGACGAGTCCCGCTTGGAGCATTTGCTCTTGTAAGGTGAGTTTTGCCATGTTGGTATCTAAGCCTGTTGAATGAAATTGAAGGGATTATACCTGCAAATTAGATTTCTTTTCGGTTACTTTTGCGATTCTTGCTCGGTGAATGATAAAAACATCATGTCATCCATTCCCTTCAAAAATGTCGGTGTGACCAACAATAATCTGAATTTGTTTCAACCCCATAAATAAAACCCGCGTCTTAAATGTATGTGTCATTTTCAATACATCTTAAAGTGATCTGAATCACAAACATCAACAACTTAAGTCAAATTCAATGTCATTAAATGTCATTGAAATAACATTTCGACATATTTTGTATATTTCATTTTTTTAATTCATAATTGTTACTAAGCATGTCTTGAGTAATGCATAGCCTATGCATCTGAATTTTATTGTTATTTTTATATTCCTCATTGTTACGCATTCATATTCTTTGATTTTTTAAAAATGTAACTATGAAAATATATTTTTGACGATATATAAATCTAAAATTAACTACGTATAAGGATAATAACGAACTTTATCACTGCCAAATTAAGCCATATTACGAGTAAGGATATCGTAACCTTTTGTAATTTATTTATTTTAACAAACTCACATTGTGGATAATGTGTAAATCATGCTTTGGCTGGAAATATTGCCAAATTTCACCCTATTGTTTTTTACTCTTAATTTGTTTAAAAATAAAAACAGATTCGTGCTTACGCATTTGTTTTATTTAATATGTTTTGAAATTGATTCTTATTTAAGGTTTATGATGAGTTTGAAAAAAATAGAGAGAATTACAGAATCATTTTCTCAAGCTATCGCAGATGAAATTGCAAGCTTAAGAAGGAAAAAATTATTATCAGGTAGACAATTAGGTTCACTCATTGGAGTTTCCCAACAACAAATTTCACGCTATGAAAATGGTATCTGTGAAATAACTTTATCTACCTTATGTCTTTTACTTCATTATTTGGGTGTATCTTTAGAATCGTTCTTCTTCTTTGTTTCTGAACGCATAGAAGCCAAGGAACCAGAGCTTTACGATGAGTTTAATTTATTATTTGAGCAACATGGCGCTCTAATTTCAAAATAAATCACAATGGATTAATAACACTAAATTAGCGTTTAATTTAAAATCATTTAAATTAAATCTTATTATCATTCATTCTCAATTAAAAAAATAATTAATTGGAATTAATGTTTTTTAATCTATAAAAAACAATTTTAAAAACCCATTCAACATGGGTTTTTTCTATTTTTTTAATCAATACTTCTAAAATAGCTTTATTTAAAGCTATATATTCTTTTTTAATTAAAGAAATTAAATCAATGAAAAATCATTGTAGATGCGCTTCCTGTGTAAGTTTAAAAATTGTATCTAAAAAAATGGTTACGTTCTTTCTCCACTAGCCTTCTGAGATAAATTGTTTTTCATAAGCGTCTAGATGATGCTTAAAAAATTTCTCAAACTCTTCTGCTGACTCAACTAAAACCGTTACCTCGATACACTGCTCGCCAAATTCATCTGAGTGATCGTCAATAGTGATGGATTCGCAAAGGATCTCTTCATGAGTTTCACAGCGCTCATCTGTTTCACAACAATATAGTTTACAGCCCATAGTGCTGATGTTGGATTTATAAAACGGTGTTGGTTCTAGCTCACCAAAAACAAATCCCATTGGAGGGTCGCTTCTTTCAAGTTCGCTCGTCCCTATAATTTGGTCTTTGTTGACAATTTTATATTTCATTGGGTTATCCCTAAACAGGCTGATTTTGCAAAAACTGTACTAACTCCCGCCATTCATGTTTAAGATTATTTTTAAAATATAACGCGCAAAGGTCTCTTTTAAATTTGCCCAAAAAACTGCGTTCTTTTGTTTTTAATACGCAAATATCGTTCCACAGTTCATCTTCATCAAAAAAGAGCCAAACGGGCGGCACTGGCGTTAGCCCATTCGTGTAACAGACGGGCGCAACATATCGAATCAGCATTCGTTCAACATGTTCAATCGGAAAGTGTTTTGCGACAGAGGCAATATGTTGGTAATCCGTCCGGTTATCCACATATATATAGGATAAAGCAGCGCAGAGGTCTTTGTCGGTAAACTGTCTATTCGTATTCATGATGATCATTTTTGCTATCGCCAACTTGCCTTTGTTTGAACTGACTAAAAAGAGTTCAAAGCCCACCCTATACTATGCTGAACTCAAAGATAAGATAATCAGCAAATAGTATCCCTTTTCACCCTCTAAAGCAGAATGATGTATACTTGCCAGCAGAAAATTTATTCACGGTTAATTAATGATGAAAGAAACTGAAAAAACACAAATTAAAACGCTTAGCGACCGCTTGGACCTTATTCGTCACCAAATGGCAAGTATGCAGCTGTCGACTCAAGCGGAAAAGTACGCTGAACTTGAAAAAGAAAAAGCGACACTGGAAGTTGAAATCGCTCGTCTGAAAGAAACGCGTCACAAGAAGCTAAGCAAAGAAGCGCAAAAATTGATGGATATGCCATTCAAGCGCCCTATCACTAAGAAAGAGCAAGCAGATATGGGCAAACTGAAGAAATCCGTACGAGGCTTAGTTATTGTCCACCCAATGACAGCATTAGGTCGCGAAATGGAGCTGGATGCTATGACGGGTTTTTCTAAAACTGATTTTTAGTTGGAAAAATTATCTTAGTGGGTGTTTTGCCTAGATTGAAAAATGCGCGGTTTCTGTATTGGAAAGCGCGCAGTTCTCTGACGAAATTGTGTGCTGCGAACAGAGCGGACGCGGTAACCGACCGCAAGAATGGCAAGTAAACTATAGTAGTCAATCTCTCTGGAAACCTGACCATTTCCCTCTAATCGAACTATCCGGAATTTCCGGACGGTTGCGCTTTGAGCAAGTCTTTATAGATTAAGACAAACTACAAAAAATGGTATTGATACAAAGATAAGAGGAAAAAAGTGGCGGAAGATCACAGGAGTCGAACCTGCCCGGGACTGCTGGCAGCCCCAACTGGATTTGAAATCCAGCCGCCTCACCGGAGACGACGATCTTCCTCTATTTGGTAGGTGTTCGATTATAAACTGAATTATTTATTTTCCAAGGTATTGTAAGAACAACCATTCAAATTATTGATGCACACCAATAATGTCGCGCCATTCTCAAAAACTGATAACAAAAAGCACAAATGTGATATTGAGGTTTGCACAATTGCCCCCATATACTTATTCATGTCTACATACGGCGCGCTGATTTCAAAATCACCCCGCCAACACTTTAATTGTCAGCACAGTAAGCCTTGGCTCCCGAGCGCAAGCCTGCATTCAAGGATGTTTTTTATGACAAACTCATTATTAGCCAATTCCGCATTGCCCCGTTTTGAACATATTGAACCAGCACATATTTTCCCAGCAGTTGAACATGTTTTAGGCGAATATCGCCAAACCGTTGAAAATATTCTGGCGGCCAACAGCCACTACACTTGGGACAACCTATGCCAACCATTAGAAGAAGCGAGCGATAAACTCTCCCGCGTTTGGTCCCCAGTGAGCCATCTACATTCTGTTAAAAATAGCCCTGAACTGCGTGAAGCTTATGAACAATGCCTGCCATTACTGTCCGAATTCAGTACATGGATGGGACAACATGAGCCACTGTATCAAGCTTATAAATCCCTCAAAGAAGACGCTGGATTTAATCAATTAAGCCAAGCTCAACGTAAATCTATCGAAAATACCCTGCGTGATTTTGAGCTGTCCGGTATTGGTTTACCTGCTGAAAAACAGCAACGTTATGGTGAAATCGTCGCACGTTTATCGGAGATCGCCTCTAAGTTTGGTAATAACGTCCTAGATTCCACAATGGGTTGGTCAAAACTCATTAAAGATGAAAACGAACTGGCAGGTATGCCAGAAAGCGCTATCGCCGCAGCAAAAGCGATGGCGGAATCTAAAGGTGAAGAAGGCTATTTACTGACTTTAGATATGCCAAGCTACCTGCCAGTCATGACCTATGCCGATAATGCAGAGCTGCGCCGCGAAATAAGCTATGCCTATAGCACTCGCGCCTCAGACCAAGGTCCAAACGCAGGTAAATGGGATAACAGCGAACTTATCGATGAGTTAATGGCACTGCGCCATGAACTGGCTCAACTGCTTGGTTTTAAAAACTTTGCCGAAAAATCCCTCGCCACCAAAATGGCAGAATCCCCTGAACAAGTTTTAGGTTTCCTAAATGATTTGGCTAACCGCGCTCATCAGCAAGGTAAAGAAGAACTCGCGGAACTGACCGCATTCGCGAAAGAAAATTATGGTGTTGAAACCCTCGAATCTTGGGATTTAGCCTATTACAGCGAAAAACAAAAACAGCATAAATTCTCACTTAATGATGAGCAATTACGTCCTTATTTCCCAGAACAGCGCGTATTAAATGGGCTATTTGAAGTGGTTCACCGTATTTATGGTTTAACGGCGAAAGAGCGCCATGATGTTGAAACTTGGCACGATGATGTCCGTTTCTTCGAACTGTATGATGATACCAACACCCTGCGCGGTAGCTTCTATCTCGATTTATATGCTCGCGAACATAAACGCGGCGGTGCATGGATGGATGATTGCGTGGGTCGCATGGTGCATAAAGATGGTGCGCTGCAAAATCCTGTTGCCTATTTAACCTGCAACTTTAATAAGCCGCTAGGGGATAAACCTGCTTTATTTACCCACGACGAAGTCATCACCCTGTTCCACGAATTTGGTCATGGTCTGCACCATATGCTGACCCAGATTGATGTGGCCGATGTGGCGGGTATCAATGGGGTTCCATGGGATGCTGTTGAATTACCAAGCCAATTTATGGAGAACTGGTGCTGGGAGCCTGAAGCCCTTGAGTTTATCTCCGGTCATTATGAAACTGGCGAGCCATTACCATCCGATATGCTACAAAGCATGCTAGCTGCGAAAAACTACCAGTCTGCGATGTTTGTACTGCGCCAGCTTGAGTTTGGTCTGTTTGATTTCACCTTACACGCAGAATATGACCCAGCAAAAGGCGCGCAAGTGATGCCAACGCTGTACGCTATTAAAGAAAAAGTTGCCGTAGTACCATCACCAAAATGGGGACGTTTCCCACACGCATTTAGCCATATTTTTGCCGGTGGTTACGCGGCGGGTTATTACAGCTATTTATGGGCGGATGTGTTGGCTGCCGATGCGTTCTCTCGCTTCTCTGAAGAAGGCATTTTTAATCGCCAAACTGGCCAATCCTTCCTCGACAATATTTTAAGTCGCGGGGGCTCTGAAGCGCCGATGGTACTGTTCGAACGTTTCCGTGGTCGTAAGCCAGAATTAGATGCGATGTTGAAGAGCTACGGTATTCATGGCTGAGAAGATTGCTATCCAATTAATCTGTGAAGAGGGTGCCGATATCGGCACTCTCAATCAACTTGCTGAAAAATGGCAACTCACGCATACACCTGACGCCTTGATGGCATTGGTGTTAACCCCCGAAAACCTGCAATTACGCAAAATGGATGAGCCAAAATTAGGCGGCATCTTTGTGGATTTTGTCTCAGGTGCAATGGCGCATCGCCGTAAATTTGGTGGTGGGCGCGGTGAGGCAGTTGCTAAAGCGGTGGGGATCAAAAAAGAGTATCTACCCGATGTGATTGATGCAACAGCTGGTCTAGGACGCGATGCTTTTGTACTGGCAGCTTTGGGCTGTAAAGTGCGAATGTTAGAGCGTCATCCGGTGGTGGCTGCACTGCTTGATGATGGTTTGCAACGTGGCTATCAAGACCCTGAAATTGGGGAATGGTTACAATCACGAATGTCACTGATCCACGCATCAAGTATTACCGCATTAGCCGAAATAACTGAAGCGCCAGACGTGATTTACCTCGACCCGATGTACCCACATCGGCAAAAAAGTGCATTAGTGAAAAAAGAGATGCGGGTGTTTCAGTCATTGGTCGGGGCTGATGATGATGCAGATTCTTTACTGGCACCAGCCATTGCGCTGGCAAAACGCCGTGTTGTGGTTAAGCGACCGGATTACGCCGAACCGCTTGCGGGGCAAAAAGCACCTTCAGCAGTCACAACCAAAAGCCATCGATTCGATATCTATCCCTGTATTAAACACAGCGATTAAAACGTAACGGCGAAGGGCGTTTGTACGGTTTATCACAGACAAACTTGCACGACCGCCCTTTCGCTTACGTTTTGAGTTAAACCTTACACAACGCCTTGTGCAAACATAGCGTCAGCGACTTTTACAAAGCCAGCAATGTTCGCACCTTGGACGTAGTTGGTTTGTTTGGCTTCGCCACCGAATTCAACACAGTGGTGGTGAATGTCCAACATGATGTGGTGTAAACGCGTATCCACTTTTTCTGCTTTCCAGCTTAAGCGTGCTGCGTTTTGCGCCATTTCTAGACCAGAAGTTGCAACACCGCCAGCGTTTGCTGCTTTACCTGGAGCAAACAGAACACCTGCTTCAAGGAACAGCTCAGTTGCAGGAATAGTAGTTGGCATGTTTGCGCCTTCCGCGACAGCTTTAACACCGTTTTGGATCAGCACTTTAGCCGCTTCCACATCCAGTTCGTTCTGTGTTGCACATGGCAGTGCGATATCCACTGGAACACCCCAAGGTTGCTTGCCTGCTAAGTAAGTCAAACCAAACTCTTTCGCGTATTCTTCAACACGGCCGTAGTTGTTTTTGATAGCTTCTAAGCGTGCTAGTTTTTCAGGGGTGAAACCGGCTTCATCCACGACAGTACCGCTAGAGTCGGATGCAGTAACGACTTTTGCACCTAATTCCATACATTTTTCAATGGTGTACTGAGCAACGTTACCCGAACCTGAAACCGCCACTCGCATGCCTTCAAAGCCTAAACCATGGCGTTTGAGCATCGCATCAGTGAAGTAAACAAGACCGTAACCGGTCGCTTCTGGACGAATTAGGCTACCACCAAATGACAGACCTTTACCGGTGAAAACGCAAGAGGTGTCATTAGACAGTTTTTTCATCATCCCAGTCATAAAGCCAACTTCACGACCGCCCACCCCGATGTCACCAGCAGGAACGTCAGTATCAGCCCCTAAGTGGCGATAAAGTTCTGTCATTAATGCTTGGCAAAAACGCATCACTTCACCATGGCTTTTTCCTTTAGGGTCAAAGTCAGAACCGCCTTTTGCACCGCCCATTGGTAGGGTTGTCAGTGCATTTTTGAGGGTTTGTTCGAAACCTAAGAATTTCAGGATGGATAAGTTAACGGATGGGTGGAAACGCATGCCGCCTTTGAATGGACCAATCGCAGAGCTAAATTGAACACGCCATGCGCGGTTAACTTGTACCTTGCCTTGATCGTCCATCCAACACACGCGGAACTGGATCACTCTTTCTGGCTCAACGAAGCGTTCGAGAAGTGCTTGATCGCGATATTTTGAATTTTGTTCAATGAAAGGCCAAAGAGAAGTGAATACTTCACGCACTGCTTGTAGGAATTCAGGCTGTGAAGGGTCTCTTTTTTGGACAGACTCCAAGAATGAAGATAGTGTTTGCGCCATCTTTGTCTTCCTTTTTCAATGTGGATATTGTTGTGAGGTGCCTCACTATTTCTTATCTTTTTTTTTAGGAAATGTGAGGTCGATTTGTGTTTGCCTATTGAATATATCATTAGTTTATATTCTCAATTCAAGGTTTTTTTTTACTCATTTGAAAAAAAAATTGCTTGACCTGCCAATCACTCCCTTCAGACGATTATTTTGTCGCAAAAAAAACGCCTGCATAAGCAGGCATTTTCAGTGAATAATATTTCAATTTGTCTGTAATGAATTATTCTTCTTCATCATTCAGTGGAACAATCAGCATATCCACATGAACAGTATTGATTAGCTGGCGAGCTGAAGACATCAACTTGCTCCAGAAATCTTGGTGATGTCCGCAAACAACTAAGTCCATGTCGTATTTTTTGATAGCATCCACTAACACCTGACCTAAGTCACCGCTACCGCTAAGGGTTTCTTGGATGTCATAACCCGCACCTGCGGAAAGGTCTTTTAGTGAATTACGAGTTTCGTCAGTGATGCGCTGTTGCATATCACCTAAATTCACATCGATAAGACCGGTGTACAGATCCGAGTAATTAACATCAACATGGATCATAGAGACTTTGGCTCCGTACGGTTTTGCCATAGAAACTGCTTTATCCAGTAAAACTTTACTTTCAGGTGATAAATCAACCGCGACAAGAATATGTTTATAAGCCATAAGTAAACTCCTTCCAAATGCTGATTTAACTGGTGGTTAACGACGTTCACCAATATCTTATGAATATACTATACCTGCTAATCGCGATAACTAAGTGTCGTTTTGATCACATCTAGCAGATTAATTTTTAAGGATTAAAAGACAGAACATTTGATAAAACAATAACATCATTCATTCAATATTAATATATATCGGTTCAAAATTCGAATTACCGCAATGCCAGTAAGTGTAATCAACAATCTGTAAATTAACAGCTCGTGATGGCCGCTTTTTTGAAGTCAAAACTTGAACCATCTGCACTTTTTTTAAGCAATGAATTGTGTTTAAGTAACGACATGCCCTACAATGAAAATAAATGATGTTAGTGCAATATTTTGGCGGTATTTCCTTTAGTGACAACGGGGCAATTTAGGTTCGTTCTAAGGAGGGGATTATGTTCAGTGTAATTGCATTATTTTGGGCACTCTGCATTTTGTGCATCTTAAATATGATGCGCTATTTTTCATCTATTCGCGTTTTATTATCTATTCTGAGGGATTCTGATCCCCTACTTTATCAATCCGTTGATGGTAATGGCTTTTTCACGACTCACGGCCAGCTGAACAAGCAATTGCGCCTGGTCCGCTATATCAATACCAAACAGTACCTTGAGCACTACGATCCTGATGTGATATTCCGTTGTGAACGTATTCGTAAGCAGTTTATGTTGATCAGCCGGTTGAGCATTTTAGTCGTTGTGAGTTTGGTCTATATGGTGATAGCCAATTAACCTCGCGTTTGTTATTCCCTTTATTCAAAGCAAAAAAATAGTGATGACCGGAAACCGATCATCACTATTTTAAAATGCTTTTGTCTTATCTAACGCTAATTAGATAATCTTCAGCGCAATCCAGTACAGTACACCAGACAGAATGATGGAAACAGGAAGCGTCAGTAACCATGCAAGCGCAATGCTCTTAATCGTCTTGCTCTGAACACCACCACCATCAACGACCATCGTACCCGCTACCGCAGAAGAGAGAACTTGGGTTGTTGAAACAGGCATACCTGTATAACTTGCCACACCGATAGAGACCGCCGCAGTGACCTGAGCCGATACACCTTGTGCGTAAGTCATACCTTTCTTACCGATTTTCTCACCGATAGTCACCGCAACACGCTGCCAGCCGAACATGGTACCTAGTGCCAGTGCTAACGCAACAGCAACGATAATCCATAACGGTGCATACTCAACAGTATACAGCAGGTCATTACTCAGCTTTTTCAGTAAGCTTGCATCTTTCGCGCTAGTTTCTGGTAACTTCGCCACTGCATTCGCAGTATCGGAGATACACATTAACAGGCGACGAGTTTGGTTGCGCTGGTCAGGTGTTAACTCATCATAGCTCTGAATGCCACTGAGCATCTTCTGAGCTTGATTTAAGATAATTGGCGTACGTGAGCTGTCGCAATGGAACTCGCCTTCTTCTGGCTTGTTCTCCGCCATCATAGGCGTATTTTCAATTGCGTGGTTTAAGGCTGGTTTATGTGTTTCATAGTATTGTTGCAGATGAACCACCGCATCATGCGTTCTCGCGATATCATAACCGTTTGAATTCATGTTAACGACGAAACCTGCTGGCGCAACACCGATTAACACCAGCATAATCAGACCGATACCTTTTTGCCCATCGTTCGCGCCGTGAGAGAAACTCACGCCGACAGCAGACAGGATCAATGCAGTACGCGTCCAAAATGGTGGTTTACGTTTACCATCTTTCTTCTCACGCTCAGCTGGCGTTAAGTGAATACGGCGACGTTTTTTCGTTCCGCTCCAATAACGGCGTAACATGAAAATCATCAGCCCAGCAATCACAAAGCCGATAGCCGGAGAAAGAATTAAGGACATGAAAATGCTGATCATTTTAGGAATATTCAGTGCATCAACCACCGATGTATCAGTCACTATCGCATTGGTCAAACCAACACCGATAATTGCACCGATCAGCGTGTGAGAACTTGATGCCGGAATACCTAAATACCAGGTTCCAAGGTTCCAGATGATAGCAGCCAGTAGCAATGAAAAGACCATTGCAAGGCCATGAGCAGAGCTCACGTTAAGGAGAAGGTCTGTTGGTAAAAGATGAACTATGGCATACGCCACGCTCAGCCCTCCCAGCAAGACACCGAAAAAGTTAAATACCCCGGCCATGACAACCGCGAACTGAGCGCGCATTGCTCGGGTGTAAATCACCGTTGCGACCGCGTTAGCAGTATCATGGAATCCGTTAATCGCCTCATAGAACAGCACAAATAACAGTGCTAGAACTAACAATAGACCTGTGTAAAATTCTAAACCTGTAAAAAGATGTAGCATAGACGTTAAGCCATTATTGGTTGGACATGAACGCGGCGCATTATCAGTGACAAACGCTAGCGGTGGAAGCGAAATCTGACCTTTTTTTGATTTAAATACCAATCAAAAAACCATCAAACACAAACTATCCCTTTAATATCATCCAGTTAGCATAATTAAAGTTATTCTGAATTTTTGAAACTTTTTTTATGATAATTTGTGAAAATCTGGGGGAAATAGTCTTTTTTCGCGATTTTTCCTAATTATAATACGTCTACCATACTTTTCATTAATTCTTCGATGATCCGCTGCATTACAACCTACATTAAATCGCGTAAAATAGCGGTACAAATAATCGTAATTATGATAAAAATCATATATATAGAGAGTTCTAATTGTGAGAAATATTGACGTTATTATTTTAGGTGCAGGCGCGGCCGGATTATTTTGTGCTTCACTCGCGGGTAAGCGCGGTTTAAATACCCTTGTGCTGGATAACGGTAAAAAATTAGGGCGTAAAATTTTAATGTCCGGCGGTGGGCGCTGTAATTTCACCAATATGTACGCCGATCACAATAACTATCTCTCGACTAACCCTCATTTTTGTAAGTCAGCACTTGCTCGCTATACACAGTGGGATTTTATTGAGCTTGTTGGTAAATATCAGATCCCTTATCACGAAAAGACCTTAGGACAGCTATTTTGCGACAATAGTGCGCAAGATATCGTCGATATGCTGAAAAGTGAGTGCGATCAGCCCAATGTCGCTATCAAGCTACGCAGTGAAGTCACCCAAGTCGACAAAACAGATGACGGATATGTTGTCACGGTAAATGGGGATCAAGTAAGTACTCGCTTACTGGTGGTTGCGACTGGGGGGCTTTCAATGCCAGGTTTGGGTGCAACTCCGTTTGGCTATCGCCTTGCCGAACAATTTGGGCACAGCATTATCCCTACCCGTGCTGCACTCGTTCCCTTTACCTTACACAAGCCTCTACTTGAAGCGCTGCAAGCCCTCTCTGGGGTTTCCGTGGCGGCAACCGTCACATCCGCCAGCGGCGTCCTATTTAAAGAAAATATCCTGTTTACCCACCGAGGGTTATCCGGTCCAGCGATTTTACAGATTTCAAATTACTGGCAACCTGGAGAGTATGTGAGTATTAACTTACTTCCAGATCTTTCATTGGGGGAATTTCTGACCAATGAGAAACAGCAGCGCCCTAATCAATCACTCAAAAATACCTTAGCGACGCTGTTGCCTAAACGCTTAATTGAGGTTTTACAACAACTTGGACAGATTCCAGATTGCCCACTCAAGCAGCTCACTCACGCACAGATTGATGCTCTCGATGACACACTGCATAACTGGCAAGTACAACCCAACGGCACAGAAGGCTATCGTACTGCGGAAGTAACCCTTGGCGGCGTTGATACTCATGAAATTTCATCCAAAACCATGGAATCGCTCAAGTCTTCCGGCCTCTATTTTATTGGAGAAGTAATGGACGTGACAGGTTGGTTAGGGGGATACAATTTCCAATGGGCGTGGAGTTCCGCTTCTGCGTGTGCGGAAAACTTACCCCATCAAGCTTAATCGCTCACCCTTTTATGAAATTATTTAATCCATTGAAAAATAATGGATATTATTTAATTCCAACCAAATCAGGCAGTTGAGCACTGGGTTTAAATAAATCTAAAATTGGTTAAAAATAACTCTTTACAAACGATAGTGATAACTATTATCATTATCACATCTTCCGCAGGCGACTTAACTTAGTCAGTCTCTTGTAGGAGGTACGACATTGCTCACATTGCTTCCAGTGTTTACTTTAGCCAGCTTATGCTGGCTATTTTTTTATCTGTGCCCTGCTATTGATACACTGTATCTCCCCCCTGCTAAAACTTGCCATTTCATACCGCAAATCATCTTAGTGATACCTCGGAATCTTATTCAAATTTTTTGGATCCTATGGTTAATACCGCCTACTTTTCTCTTTCTGCAATTTGGCTAAACTGTCATCAACAAGTTAAGCAAGAGCCCAATGAAAATTGGATATCCGCTTTTAAGGAGATGACTCAATGATCTATTTACGCCAAGCAAATGAACGCGGACACGCAAACCACGGTTGGCTGGACAGCTGGCACACTTTCTCGTTCGCTAACTATTATGATGAGAAATTTATGGGTTTCTCAGCGTTAAGAGTCATCAATGAAGACTACATCGCTGCGGGACAAGGGTTCGGTACTCACCCTCATAAAGACATGGAAATATTGACCTACGTACTGGATGGTGCAGTTGAGCACAAAGATAGCATGGGCAATATGGAACAGATCCCAGCGGGTGAATTCCAAATCATGAGCGCGGGAACAGGTGTTCGTCACTCTGAATACAACCCAAGCAATGAAAAAGAGCTGCGTTTATACCAAATTTGGATCATTCCAGATAAAAATGGCATCGAACCACGTTACGAGCAAAAACGCTTTGATTCGACAAGTGGTAAGCAATTGGTGTTATCACCAGATGCACGCGATGGCTCACTGAAAGTTAACCAAGACATGACCTTATGGCGCTGGGCATTGCCAGCTAATGAGCAAAGCACCTACGACATCGCAGAGAAACGCGTTGTTTGGATCCAAGTCGTTAAAGGCAATATTGAAGTTAACGGGCAGAAAGCGACGGCTAGCGATGGCTTAGCCATTTGGCAAGAAAATCAGTTAACCATTAAAGCTGATGAAGACAGTGAAATTTTAGTTTTTGACTTGCCTGCTGCGGAATAACTTTTCAGGTAAGTAAACGCTAACACCAATGGGAAAGGCTCTACACCATGAAGTTATCTTCAATGGTTGTAGAGCCTTTTTTTATCTGAGCTACCCGAAATTACAGTTTAGGACCGGCTTTAACCAGTGCCGCACCTGCAGGGGTATCAGTGTACTTATCGAAGTTCTTCACGAAGCGATCTGCTAAGTCTTTAGATTTTTCATCCCACTGAGATTTATCAGCATACGTATTACGTGGGTCAAGGATATTGGTATCCACACCCGGTAATGCTGTTGGGACTTCTAAATCAAATACTGGTAGCTTGATGGTATCGGCTTTTTCGATATCGCCACTTAAGATAGCATCGATGATTGCACGAGTATCTTTAATAGAGATACGTTTGCCTGTACCGTTCCAGCCTGTGTTAACTAAGTATGCTTTCGCACCTGCTGCTTCCATACGCTTCACCAACACTTCCGCGTATTGCGTTGGGTGCAGAGATAAGAACGCCGCGCCGAAACATGCAGAGAATGTTGGAGTTGGTTCAGTCACACCACGCTCTGTACCCGCCAATTTCGCTGTGAAACCAGACAGGAAGTGGTACTGAGTTTGTTCTGGCGTTAAACGAGAAACGGGTGGTAACACACCGAATGCATCTGCCGTCAGGAAGATAACTTTTGTCGCGTGACCCGCTTTAGAAACTGGTTTTACGATATTATCGATGTGGTAAATAGGGTAAGAAACACGCGTGTTCTCAGTTTTAGAACCGTCATTAAAATCAACTGAACCATCAGCCAATACCATGACGTTTTCCAATAACGCATCACGTTTGATTGCGCCATAGATGTCTGGCTCAGCTTCTTTAGACAGGTTGATAGTCTTCGCGTAGCAACCGCCTTCGAAGTTGAATACGCCGTCATCATCCCAACCGTGCTCATCATCACCAATTAACTTACGTTTTGGATCTGTAGACAGTGTGGTTTTACCCGTACCAGACAGGCCGAAGAAAATCGCAACGTCGCCTTCTTCACCGACGTTTGCTGAGCAGTGCATGGAAGCGATGCCTTTTAATGGCAGCAGGTAGTTCATCATAGAGAACATCCCTTTCTTCATTTCACCGCCGTACCAAGAACCGCCGATTAACTGCATACGCTCAGTTAAGTTGAAAGCAACAAAGTTTTCTGAGTTCAGACCTTGTTCTTTCCAATTCGGGTTAGTGCATTTTGCACCGTTCATCACGATAAAGTCTGGTTCAAAACCCACTAATTCTTCATCAGAAGGACGAATGAACATGTTTTTCACGAAGTGAGCTTGCCATGCAACCTCAGTGATAAAACGGACTTTCAGACGAGTATCTGCGTTCGCACCACAGAATGCATCCACAACAAACAAACGTTTACCTGATAACTGCTCAGTCACTAAGTGTTTCAGGCTGCTCCAAACCTCTTGGCTCATTGGTTTGTTATCGTTTTTACCTTTACCTTGGTCAGCCCACCAAACGGTATCACGGGTGACATCATCGCGAACGATATATTTATCTTTTGGGGAACGTCCTGTAAAAATACCGGTATCAACAGCAACAGCACCTAATGTAGTGACAGTACCGCGTTCATAACCTTCAAGACCTGGCTTGGTTTCTTCCTGAAATAACAGCTCATAACTTGGGTTATAAACAACTTCAGCGACGTCATGAATGCCGTACTTTTCGAGATCCTTCAGGGTAATGCTTTTAGCGCTCATTATATTGCTCCTGGTAAACATAGCTATTCTGCCGACGATCATAAATCTTTACGACTAATTAACAGCGATAGTTATCAAAGAATTGAAAATGTATAATTTTTTTTAATTCATAATGAGACTTAGAGCACGTTATAATCCTTTAAAATTATAAAAAAAGGGTGCAAAATTGCACCCTCGTCACATAATTAGGTTGCTAAATCGTATCAGTGAAGTTGCTGATTTTGCTCATTATTTAACCCGATGATATCGGATTCAATAAATACATAGTGTGAGCCACAATATTCACACTCCATATCAATTTTCCCATCTTTGTGCAAAATATCCATAACATCTTCATGGGTTAATGTTGCTAAAGACGCTTCACAACGTTCACGTGAACAAGTGCAACGGAACTCAACAGATTGTGGGTCATACAGAGTGACATCTTCCTCATGATACAGACGATGAAGTACCTCTTTCACGTCTAACTCGCTCAGCTCTTTGCCTTTGATAGTCGCAGTCAGTTGCACTAAGTGATCAAAAAACTCGTGGCTAGTCTCTCCTGCAGCAGGTAAAACTTGCAGCAACATCCCGCCAGCAATCGCTTTGCCATCTTGTTCACTAACGCGGATAAACAAGCGAGTCGGTAACTGTTCAGATTGGCGGAAATAAGCATCAATACTCTCTTCAATGCTGTTGCCTTCAATCGCCACAATCCCTTGATAACGCTCACCTTGTTTTGGTGTAATCGTGATGACAATAAACCCGTTACCAATCATTTGCTGTAACGTACTTCCCGCAACAACAGGGCCATCAACACGTGCAACACCGCGCATTTGTTGTAAGTTATTACCGTTAATCACGGCTAACTTAACTGGGCCATCACCTTGGATTTGAACGGTAATATCACCATCAAATTTTAAAGTAGCAGTCAGTAAGCTGGTCGCAACCAGCAGTTCGCCCAGTAGCATTTTGACAGCTTCTGGGTAATCATGATTTTCTAGAATATGATGAAAAGTCTCATCGACAGTAATCATTTCTCCACGTACCGCATGCTGTTCAAACAGAAAACGGTGGAGTTGGTCTTGTTTAGCCATAATTTCTCTCTATTACTCAGGCAGTCTATTAAGACGATTCATGGGAATTCGTGTGTTTAAATTTTAGCAGAGTCCGACGCTCTTTTTTATCGGGACGTCTGTCAGGATGTGGCATCGTGAGTGCATTCATCTTACGTGCCATCGCCATCTTTTCGCGTTGTTCAAGGCTTTCTACGGTTTCACGGTAGAGTAGCTGAGCTTCTGGTGCGCCTTTACGTTGATTGCTGATCTCGAGTACTTCGACAATCCGCTCATCATTTCCTTGGCGTACTTTTATCATCGCACCCAATTCAACAATTTTGCCCGGCTTACTTCTTTGCCCATTATAATGAACTTTTCCGCCATCAATCATCTCACGAGCAATTGAACGTGTTTTGTAAAAACGTGCAACCCATAGCCATTTATCAAGGCGAACTGGCTCAGCGGATGATGGCTTTGTTGAAGATTGATTTGTCGATAACGGCTTCATGGTGCCTCCTCACACTTAGTTTGAATGCCAAACCAAAATGAGGCTCCATGGTCAGGGAAGGATAATACTATCTAGACTCGGAAGGATTATCTGCCTCATAGCATTTATCGTAATATTCAGTGATTTTACGCAAACGCCGTTTGTTATTCAAAACTCGAATAATAATTAATGTTCCATTTATCAAGGTACAAATGATCAAGAAGAAAACCAACATTGAACGGCAGACATATTCTGATAACACATCTTCATCCAAGCGCTCATGAACCACCACTTGCAATGTGCCATTGGCATCTGTCGAAATGTTCGTGATAACCCCTTCAACATCAAACGGGGTATTAATCAGAATGCTGGATAAACGCTTTAACTCATACCATCGCTGGACTTGGTTCATTTCGCTCAGTGAACTCACTGGCATTAAGTCTACCAGCGGACGGTTTTCATCGCTGATCAACAACACCCCACCCGGTGGTGGACTATTGAGTTTACGAACTTCCTTCTCAAGTTCTTGCTTGATGAAATCATATGTGGTGTCTTCAACTAAGTTTTCCAAGGCATCAGCACTTCCTGCACGTAATAAAACATGCGCACCACTTAATTTTCCTGAAGACGCTTTATTCACCAACCCTGGCCAATCATCCACACTTCCACCCAAGTTAGACAATGCGCTTTTGAGTTTAATGCAATGATCTTGCTGATCACACAATGCGTTGGTTTTTAATATGATTTCTGAAAAATCGAAAATAATATTCATTCCAGATTTCATGATTTCACGCTGTAATCTTGGGTTAATTCCCGCGGCATCTTTATCTGGATGCAATTGGTTCTTTACGCTATTCAATAAATCGGTGGCTCGATTCACAATCTCAGATTGCGGCTCAGTAATCAGGTTAATATTATTCCAATACACACCCGAGCAATCGAAAGGTACAAACAACGCTTGGTTGGCATCATTCAAATTAGGTGGTCGATAACACATCCCCATTCCCTTCGCTGATAATGTATCTCCAACTCTAATTTTACGGGCGGTTAAATCTGAAGGATCAACGACACTGACTTTTTTCGCACCTTCAATCCACGCAAACCCTAATTTCACTGGCAAGCTAATCGATTGATAAGAAAACACCATCGCCAAAACGAACAATGCACTGAAAAACATCAGCACATTCTTTTTAAATCGTTTATAGGGGTAATAGCGTTCCTCTTCATGAATAGAGAGACAACGACCGTATCGTAATACCTCTCCCGTCGAATAGAGATCAATATTGGTAGGGTGGCCTAATTCATATTTTAAGTAGGGAAGCCAATAGCTAGGATAGTGTAAGTCCACGCCCCCTATCGAAATGGTAGAAGAGTACTTTTTATCTAACTCTCCGTACAGTTCCCAGTGTTTGGCTTGCCCATAAATACATTGCACATCTTGATAGGGTTTAGGAAAAAGGCGTAAACGGAATAATAAAAACATCCCGAGGATAAACACCACTGCAGCTAGTGTCAGCCCCCATCCTTGAAAAATGGGAATAGAAACAATCGTCAGATAGCCGATAAAAAAACTGAGGCTTACCACGATCGCCCCTAACCACCCAGAAGAATTATGGAGTCGATGCTCCTCTTTACTTTCCTTACGCATCTTCAACAATTGAATGGTGTTCGGTTCCCCTTCATGGATATCAGCCTCAGGTTGAGACCTAGACTCCTCTGAAGGAACTTCCCATTCATAGCTAAATTCTTTCAATGAGTGGCTATTGAGAGCAACAATTAAAGGCAGATGATCCGTTTCCACAATTTCCATGACATTTTGTCGTTGTAAAAACGGTTCTAGTTGAGAAGGCAACTGAACTTCAATCGTATCAATAAAATAGCGCCAACCCTGCCCTTGCTCTTGACGCAAATTAAATCGCGTAATGGCATTGCAGATAGTGGCAACCGTGGCATTTTTTCGTATTTGCCATGCAGTTTGGGAAGACGAATGAAGGTTTTTAGATGCACTGTGATTAAGATACTGGGTGATAGTCTGGAAATCAGACTCAATCATTTTTTTAAACGCGGGTGTCGCTAGAGAGGGTATTTGATAGACACTAGAACGCCGTCCCCGCCGGAAAAACAGAACGGAAACCATTATAATTAGGCTAGCTATGATCAGAGCCAGTATAATGACGGTGTTTAGCATTTTTTTCTCAACAGAATTGTCTACCTAAAAAGCATAGCAACGTAATGCTTTTCACTATATAAGCCAATTCCTATTCTCTTCCAGTTTTTGTTTTATTTTACAATATGTTGTAAATAAAATGTTTTACTTATTAATCAGTCCGACTTTCATAAGTAGATTATACTAACAGCATTTTCTCCACCCTATACTCTCTATCATTTTTTTTTGATATGCGTCATAGTTAAAGGCAATGTATGCTTGCCCTCATGGATCCCATTCACCTGATTCGGAAATCGTTATGACAGAGTTAAAAAAACCAAAAATCCTGAATATTCAAGATGTTGCTAAATCAAAATTATTCAGTATCCAATCTGTTGACCTCGAATTTAGTAATGGTGAAAAACGTGTTTATGAAAGAATGCGCCCCGCAAAGCGTGAAGCGGTTCTTATCGTCCCCATCATTGATGATCACCTGATTCTGATCCGAGAATACGCCGTGGGTATCGAAAACTATGAGCTAGGCTTCCCTAAAGGAGCTGTAGACCCAGGAGAAGCCCCTCTTGAGGCTGCTCAGCGCGAACTCAAAGAAGAAATCGGTTATGGGGCTCGCCAAATTACCCCTTTGGCAAAACTCACCATGTCCCCATCTTACTTTTCCAGCAAGATGAACATACTTATAGCTAACGACCTATTTAGCGAAAAACTTGAGGGGGATGAGCCAGAACCACTGCAACAAGTCAAATGGCCGATTGCACGTATGATGGAGCTCCTTGACCACCCAGACTTCAACGAAGCCCGCAATATTAGTGCGTTGTTTTATGTGGAACGTTACTTAAAGAATAACGCGAAATAACGCCACATCAATATTCAATTTATTCAACACCCTAAATAATTACACCCCATGCCAAACGGCGATGGGGTGCAGTTTATTTACGCTCAAAACAGCTCATTAGAATAGCTCTTGGCTGACTCCATTTTCCGTTGAAATGGTCGTTCCAACCTCTTGTACCGCGCGCTCTTTCGGCTCAGTTCCTTCGATAAAGTATTCACTACGAGAAGGTCCGCCGGATGAGAGTTTACCTGTACGAGTATCAATAGTGACTGAAATAATCCCTTTTGGCGGTTGCATGATTTTCACCGGAACACCGTCAAGGGCTGCTTTCATGAAGTCATCCCAAATCGGCTGAGCACTCTTCGCTCCCGCTTCACCACCACTTATTCCAGTACGGCCTAATGTGCGCTTGTTATCATCGAAGCCAATCCATGCAGAAGCGACAATATCGGGGCCATAGCCGGAGAACCACGCATCTTTCGAGCTATTCGTGGTACCTGTTTTCCCGCCAATGTCTCGACGACCACCCAGATCACGACCCGCACGCCAACCAGTACCTGACCAACCTGGCTCACCATAAATATTTGTTACCATCGCATCGCGAATTAAGAACGCCAGCGGTGTACTAATAACATGCGGGGCATATTGGTCTTCAGGGCTCTGCTGCTCTGCAGCCGTAGACAGTGCCATGGTTGGCTCTTGTTCCATCACATTATTATTCGACTGAGTTACTTCCTCTGTTGCATCTTCGCCTTCAGAATCACTCAACGCAATCGTACGTGCTGTATCCCCATAAATGACCGGAATATTTGTACACTCTGGGCATGCAATTTTTGGTTTCGCTTCGAAAATCACTTCATCGCTGTGATTCTCAATCTTCAAAATATAGTAAGGATCAACAAGGTATCCCCCGTTCACCATCACGGCGTAACCACGCACCATTTGCATTGGGGTAAATGATGGAGCGCCCAACGCCAACGCTTCTGTGCGGTTAATATTCTCTTTCGGGAAACCAAAACGCGTTAAATAATCCGCGGCATAATCCACACCCATGGCGCGCATCGCACGTACCATCACCACGTTTTTCGATTCACCTAAGCCTTGGCGTAGACGAATAGGACCCGCATAGCGCGGTGGTGAGTTCTTCGGACGCCAGTCTGAACCGGCACCCGCATCCCAACGGCTAATCGGCACGTCATTGAGTAATGACGCTAACGTTAAGCCTTTATCCATCGCAGCGGTATACAAGAATGGCTTAATATTTGAGCCCACTTGGCGCAATGATTGCGTCACGCGGTTAAATTCACTCATATTAAAATCAAAACCACCCACAAGGGCTATCACTGCACCATCATTCGGATTCAATGCAACAAATGCCGCGTTCACATCAGGGACTTGTGCTAACCACCAGCTATCTTTAACCTGACGAACCCAAATTTGCTCACCCGGCTGCACAACTTTGTTCACCGCAGATGGCGTGCCACCTTGCTGAGTATCCGAAATAAACTTACGCGCCCAGCGCACACCCGCCATCGTAATTTGGATGTCCGAGCCATCCGCCAGCATCACTTTCGCATCGCTGCTACTTGCCGAAAGAACGACAGCCGGAACCAATGAGCCGTAGTTCGGTAATTTTTTCAGTTTCTCCAGGATTTTCTCTTTATCCCATGCGGCTTGGCTTCCACTCCATAACACTTCCGCAGGACCGCGATAACCATGGCGAATATCGTAATCTATCAAATTATTACGTACGGCTTCGGTCGCCGCTAACTGGTCTTTACGCACAACCGTGGTGTACACCTTATAACCATCGGTATAAGCATCTTCACCGTATTTTTCATACATCGTTTGGCGTGCCATTTCCGCTAAATAAGGCGCGGAAAAATCCACTTTTGGAGCGTGATAAGAGGCGACAATTTTTTCGCTTTTCGCTTGCTCGTACTGGTCTTGCGTGATGTATTTTTCTTCTAACATCCGCATTAGTACTACGTTACGGCGGTTAACCGCACGGTCATAAGAGTAAAGTGGGTTGAATGTTGACGGCGCTTTCGGTAGACCAGCAATCATCGCCATTTCACTCAACGTCAACTCATTGACTGTTTTACCAAAATAAACATAAGCGGCGGCCCCCACACCATAAGCACGGTTACCTAAATAAATTTTATTCAGGTACAGCTCCATAATTTCATCTTTGGTAAATAACTGTTCGATACGAATTGCCAAAAATGCCTCTTTTGCTTTACGCATCAAGGTTTTTTCTGGGCTTAAATAAAAGTTTCTCGCCAGCTGCTGAGTAATGGTACTCGCCCCTTGCGATGCATGACCCGATGAAGCCATCACAGTCACTGCACGGAAAATACCAATTGGATCAATACCGTGGTGCTCATAGAAACGGCTATCTTCTGTTGCAATAAAGGCATGCACTAACATCGGAGGAATGTCAGCTAATGGCAATGGAATACGGCGTTTTTCACCATATTGGGCGATCAGTTCATTGTCTGCACTGAATACCTGCATTGGCGTTTGCAGACGAATGTCTTTCATTGTTGCGACATCAGGCAGCTCACCTTCGACATATTTGTACATGCCATAAATCGAGGCGCTTCCCAAAAAAATGCAACAGAAAACCAGAATTAAAAAATATTTTACGAACTTCACCGAAGAATTCCCATATGCAACTGACAGGCGGGTTTAGATATCACTACTGCATAGTATAAAGCTTATACAGCACAATAGAAAACGTAATTTAATTGTTAATGATAAGGATATTATGTATGTATTCACCAAAATGGCACATCGGAATTGAGCTATCACAGCACCACATTCAGTTAGTTGCAGTAAAAAAACATCGCAAATTCTGGTCGTTATGTGAATGCTGGCAACAAGCACTACCTTTTGACAGCGCATTGCATGCCCTTGATGAACACCGCGTAATTTTACGCAATATTCTGCGACAATGGCGTCAGAAATTACCTAAAAACTGTTCTGTTTCTATTGCGTTACCCTCATTGAGATCGCTCCAAAAACAAGTCTCACTTCCCAACCAAATGAGCCTACAGCAACCAGAACTAAGCTGGTATTTACAGGCGCAAGTTGACCAACTTTTCCCCATGCAAGCTCAAGAGCTTGCTGTAGATTATCGGATCATTGGACAACAAGTTTACTTCAATGCCGCACGCCAATCTGATATTACCTTTTGGCAAGATTTATTACTGGAGAGCGGCTACCACTTGCTAGCTGTAGATATTGCCCCCATCGCGCTACGTTACCTTGCTCGGCATGCTCAGTTGCCTAACGAATGTTGGCTTGTTTACTATCGCCAAAACGAATGGTTTTGGTCAGGACCTATCAGCCAACCTGCAAGTTATAGTCATATTCAAAGCGATAATCCGGCTCAAGATAATCAGTCAGTGCACATTAACCAAATTCAATCCTTATTAACTGACGATCCTGAAGCCTTAAAATTACCGATTTACTGTATTAGTGACCACGATATTCAAGGCGTTGAATATCGATGGGATTTACTGCAAGCTTTTCATCAATACCCCATCAAATTACCCCGCCAATTGGGGGATTTTGTGATTGCCGCAGGGCTGGCTCTGCGTCATGGGGATCTTTAATATGTATCAGGTTAACTTCCTACCTTGGCGAACCGATAAGCTCACTCGCCAACGACGCTATTTTTTAATGGTGACGGGGAGCAGCTGTATTTCTGTTATCGTTATCTTTGGTTATTTAATCAGTTTGCTTCTAGAGGATATATCGCAAGCCCATTTATACCTTGCAGCTCAACAGAAACATCAACAGCACATTGAACAGCTAAAGACACAATTACAAGCGCAACAACAACAGCTAGAAAAATTCACGCTTCAGCAAAATCAGCGTCAAGCCTATGCGCAACATAACCATGCCTTACTCAACCTATTAAGGTCGCTATCCAATCTCACGCCACCTAAAAGCTGGCTATCCTCCTTTCAACTACGTGAAGGTCGTTTAGAAATTAAAGCGCTCAGTTATCGCTTTCAAGACCTGAACTTACTGTTAACCCAATTTGACCAAGCACCCCAAGTTGATAACGTGCAACTGCGTACGTTACGGCGGGTTGCTGCCATTAACCAACTGCACCTTATTGCCGATTATCGAGGTGTCGTTGATGAATAACCACTTTGCCGCTTTTTGGTACCGCCCCCTTTGGCAGCAATATTTAACGATATCGTTGATTTTGGTGGTAAGCATTGCCGCTGGCTATACCTTCATTTTGCAAGACAAGCAAAATCAATGGGTAGATTTACAACAAAACGGTTCTGTCTTGCACCAACAAAATCAAGTAAGTAGCCAGTTTTTCGCCCAAAATCCGACTCGGGTTTGGCTAGCACAGGAACTCGCTTCATTCCCTTCTAATGAAGAAATTACCTTAGATCCTCAGTTCTTTGTTCTGCACTTACAGCAGCTCATTGCAAATAACAATGTTGTCTTAAATCAGCTTCAGTCATCGGATCCGTTGAATTCTCAGTACCAACTTGAGATCCAAGGAAAATTTAAGGATCTCCTCGAATTTATGCAATCACTCACCCATACGCTACTCCAGCAACATTGGCAATTTTCTGACGTTATTTTGACGGCTAAAAATCAGCAACTCACTGCCAATTTATCGCTCTCATTTATCAAGGATGAACAACCTAATGAGCAACACTAATTTTTTCGTTCCCATATTAATGTTAATGCTATGCGGCTCTTTCTTCGGGTATGCCGAAACACCCCGAGACCCTTTTGAACCCATATCCCCAACAGAAGAAGATACCCAGCTCTTAGACACCATCATTCCACCTAAAGCGCCGGAAATAATTCTCACCGAAAAAATTTTTCCATTAGTCTCTATCGATGCTCAAACCGTTCATCAACAACTCACGGAGCCTGACATGCGCCTACTATCCGATAAAGGCATCGCCCACTTTGATGTCACCACCAACAGTGTGATTATTACTGACACCAAAGAGCGCTTGACATTAATTGAAACATGGCTTGTTCAAAAAGATATTCCCCAGCAGCAAGTGCAAATCACCGCCCACATCATCAGTAGTTCGCGCACTGCTTTACAAGCACTAGGCTTAGAGTGGGGAATGCTAGGAGAGTCAGCGACTGATGGGCACCATAGCCGCTATAACCGTTACAGCAGCCAATCAGGGCAAATGACATTGAATGTATTACAGCTCGGGGAAGGCTTACTTGAAATGAAGCTGAACGCACTAGAAAAAGAAAATTTACTGTCGATTATTGCGAGCCCACGCTTGGTGGCATCCCACAAACAGCCCGCCAGCATCCAACAAGGCAGCGAAATTCCCTATGTCACCACCTCCGATAAAAAAAGCCACGTTCAGTTTAAAGATGCGGTATTAGGTATGGAAGTCACACCAACCATTGCCCGAGATGACAGAGTGGAAATGGTATTAAAAATCAGTCATAACTCCCCAGATGCCGCTCTCACTATCAATCCCAGCCAACATCTGGCCATTAATAAACAAGAAATAGCAACCTCTGTCACCATTAAAAATAATAATACGTTAATACTTGGCGGTATTTTTCAACAGAAGCAAGAAAAAACGGATTCAGGCATCCCATTTCTTTCACAAATTCCGCTATTAGGGAGTTTATTTATCAGTAAGACACAACACGTTGATAAACGTGTTTTACTGGTATTTATTACACCAAAACTTATTAAGATTTAGCGTAAAAAATAACGCCTATACATTCAATTAGTTGAATGTTTAATTCCTCAAAGTACCGTGAAATTATTACTTTTTGTGCCATAAACATACCGGATAAATTTGACGCTGAGGTCGTTTTAGCATACAAGGTTATCCATTGAGTGTTCTAACTATCGGTAGATGAAAGAACAAACTATCAGCCGCTTATAAAATAGCTACAGAAATTTTGCTTTATAATTAACAGGTTCCATTCATTTAGTAGAATAAACAACCTGCTAATAAGCTCGCTAAACAGTGCATTATGTAATGTAGACGGCTCAAATATATAGAAACCCGCAACGAAGAATATGGCACTTTGTTTTCTAAGTGCCATATTTATATAGTTGCAATTCAGGTTGATGTATTGAGATAATTTTCTTATCTGATCTCACATCATCACTTATGAGGTTTCAGTTTAGGTCCCGCCGCTAATTCGATTGGCGGGGCGGGTGATCATTAACGAATAATCGTAGTAATACCAAAAAACATGGCAGAGAAACGCAATATCTTTCTGGTTGGACCAATGGGAGCCGGAAAAAGCACTATTGGTCGTCAGTTAGCTCAACAGCTTAATATGGAGTTCTTTGACTCCGATCACGAGATTGAAAAACGCACTGGCGCAGATGTAGGTTGGGTATTCGACCTAGAAGGTGAAGAAGGCTTTCGCGATCGCGAAGAGAAAGTCATCAATGAACTCACTGAAAAGCAAGGCATTGTCTTAGCGACAGGTGGTGGCTCTGTTAAATCCAAAGAGACGCGTAACCGCTTGTCCGCTCGTGGGGTTGTCGTGTATCTCGAAACCACCATTGAGAAGCAACTATCCCGCACACAACGTGATAAAAAACGCCCTCTTTTACAAGTGGATGAGCCCGCTCGCGAAGTTTTAGAAAAGTTAGCCGATGAACGCAATCCTATGTATGAAGAGATAGCGGATATAACAATTCATACTGATGAGCAAAGCGCAAAAGTTGTTGCCAACCAAATCATTGAAATGTTAGAAAAAAACTAATTTTTATACATCAGAAGTCATGAATTCAAGGTAAAGCAAGATGGAAAAAGTCACTGTTACTCTGGATGAACGCAGTTATCCAATCAATATTGCACCTGGTTTGTACCAAGGAAAGGATGCATTTTGGCCACTAACTGCGGGTCAGCGAGCAATGATAGTGACTAACGAAACTCTCGCTCCGCTTTACCTACATAAGATCCAAACCGTCCTTGAAGCCTCAGGTGTCAAAGTCGATTCCATCGTCTTACCTGATGGCGAACAGTACAAATCTTTATTCATCATGAATGATGTTTTTACGGCATTACTCGAAAAGCACCATAACCGTGACACTACCCTCATCGCCCTTGGTGGGGGAGTAATCGGTGACTTAACTGGATTCGCAGCAGCCAGCTACCAGCGTGGTGTGCGCTTCATTCAAGTTCCTACGACGTTACTCTCCCAAGTGGACTCTTCGGTTGGTGGAAAAACCGCTGTTAACCACCCTTTGGGTAAAAATATGATCGGGGCATTTTATCAACCGGCATCTGTCGTGATTGACCTTGATTGTTTAAAAACCTTACCTAAGCGCGAACTCTCTTCTGGTCTGGCCGAAGTCATTAAATACGGCATCATTCTTGATGGTGAATTTTTTAGCTGGTTAGAAAAAAATATCGATGCGTTAATGGCATTAGATAACCAAGCCATGGCGTACTGCATTCGCCGTTGTTGCGAGCTGAAAGCACAAGTGGTCGCCGCCGATGAAAAAGAAACCAGCGGGCTACGTGCACTATTAAATTTAGGGCATACCTTTGGTCATGCTATCGAAGCCGAAATGGGCTACGGCGTATGGCTCCATGGAGAAGCTGTTGCTGCTGGTATGGTTATGGCTGCAAAAACCGCTGAGCTGATTGGTCAATTTACCTCGGAACAAACAGAACGCATCATCGCCCTTTTAAAGCGTGCCGAGCTACCTGTTACTGGTCCTGCAAAAATGCAACCTGATGACTATTTACCTCACATGATGCGAGATAAAAAAGTCATGGGAGGCAAATTGCATCTTATCCTTCCAACCACTATCGGTAATTCAGAAATGCGTTCCGATGTGGATGCCTCAACAGTCATTGCCGCTATTTCGGCATGCATGCCATAAATCATTACTGAACTAAGTAAAAAGCATTAATTGGCTTCTGAATATTTTCAGGGGTTTTAAAATGTTACTGGCAGATATCAACTAAAGCCGTTAAATTATACGCACGCCTAGCACCTATAACGAGTAACGAAGTAAGGTGGTCGCAATCTCATTGAAATTGGAATGAAATTGCTAAACAATCTATTCTTTAAAAGTGAGCAGAAGCAATTGCTTAGTCGTGAACAGGTCGTAATGATAAGAGACATTTTATCTCTACACAGGCGAACTAATTTCGGGAGAGGAAAATGGACGAATTTAAACCAGACAATCAGCCTCAAGTGCAGAATGATTTAAGGCCTGATACATCAGATAGACCAACCGGACGTGCGCGTCCTGCTGCGGCAGCTAAGCCAAAAATTGCGTTATCACGTCAACACATCATGATCGGTGTCGGCGTTTTAGTGCTGCTGCTACTGATCATTGCAATCAGTTCCGCATTAAAAGCACCAACAGAACATGAGAAATTACAAAATGATAGCGCTAATCAGCGTAATATCGATTTATCAGGTTCTTCATCACTGACCAACTCAGATACTCAATCCACAACGCAACCTCAAACAGGTCAAGCGCAAGAGTTAAATGGTCAGCAAATTAACCCAATGCCAACTCAAGCAGACACTCAGACCCAACAGAATGGTCTTGGTGAACGCATTGAAATTCCTGGTGATGTTGCCGATGCTCTCAACCAAGGTCAAAACCTGCCGTCTGAAAGTACCACGACGCCACCACAAAATGTGACACCGTTGACGCCTCCGCAAGTTAAATCTGTGGAAAAACAGCCAACAGTAAAACCAGTCACACCAGAGAAAACGCAACCAAAAGCGACTAAGCCAGTTGAACAAAAACAACCTGCTCAGCCAAAAACAACCACTAAGCCTGCAACCAGCACAAGCCAAGGTGGTAGTACCGTTGCAGCACCCTCTGGAAGCTATACATTGCAATTAAGTAGCGCAAGTCGTTCAGATACACTGGAAGCTTTCGCAAAAGAGAATAAACTTGCTAACTATCAAGTGTATAAAACCATTCGTAATGGTCAGACTTGGTATGTATTGATCCACGGAAATTACAGCTCAGTGAGCGAAGCAAAAAGTGCAATTGCGTCCTTACCAGCCGCAGTGCAAGCGAAAAAACCGTGGGTGCGTAATATGAAACAAGTTAAACAGGATCAAAAATAACAACGTTTTTCCCCGGGCGCATAATGTTGTCCTGAAAGAGCCGCCAAGTGGCGGCTCTTAAACGATTGTAATAATAAGACGGCATGAAAAAAAAACGCGCTTTTTTAAAATGGGCTGGGGGTAAATACCCGCTTGTGGACGAGATCAAAAAACATCTTCCACAAGGAGATTGCTTAATAGAACCTTTTGTTGGTGCAGGATCGGTATTTTTAAATACCAACTACGATTCGTACGTACTTGCGGATATTAACAGCGATCTCATCAACCTCTACAACACGGTTAAATATCGCTCTGATGCTTTTATCGAAGAAGCTCAGCAACTGTTCACACCTGAATTTAATACCTCTGAACAGTATTATTTAATGCGCCAAGCATTTAACCAATCAGATGACCCTGCTAAACGTAGCATTCTCTTTTTGTATCTTAACCGCCACTGTTATAACGGGTTATGCCGCTATAACCTAAGCGGTGAATTCAATGTGCCTTTCGGACGCTATAAGAAACCCTATTTTCCGAAAGACGAATTACTGTGGTTTGCTGAAAAAGCCCAGAAAGCGACCTTTGTGACGCAGTCTTACAGCAAAACATTACTCGATGCGCAGGATGGCTCAGTCATCTACTGCGATCCACCTTATGCACCTCTGTCTGAGACCGCTAACTTTACGGCCTATCACACCAACGCCTTTAGTGCGCAAGAACAACAGAATCTGGCTTTTTTGGCACATAAGTTGTCATCTGAGCGCAAGATCCCAGTTCTTATCTCAAATCATGAGACCCCAGTGACCCGAGAGTGGTATTATCAAGCACAGTTGCATATCGTAAAAGTGCGTCGCACCATTAGTAGAAATATTTTGAACCGTGCCAAAGTCAATGAGCTTTTGGCTTTATATGCGGGAGCGGGAGCATCTAAAAAACCATAGGTGCTGTCAGATAACGACGAATAATCGGAGACAATTATGAAAGATTTTCTCATTGCCCCATCTATTTTATCTGCTGACTTTGCACGTTTAGGCGAAGATACCGCCAAAGTTCTTGCTGCAGGCGCAGACATTGTCCATTTCGATGTGATGGACAATCACTATGTACCGAACCTCACGTTCGGTGCACCAATCTGTAAAGCCCTGCGCAACTACGGTATTACCGCCCCGATTGATGTTCACTTAATGGTTAAACCGGTCGATCGCATTATTCCGGATTTCGCTAAAGCGGGTGCAACTCACATTAGCTTCCACCCAGAAGCCAGCGAGCACATCGATAGAACCTTGCAACTCATCAAAGAAAACGGTTGTACAGCGGGTCTGGTATTTAACCCAGCGACCCCACTTAGCTATCTCGATTATGTGATGGATAAAGTCGATATGATCCTGCTGATGTCGGTTAACCCAGGCTTCGGTGGTCAATCATTTATCCCACAAACCCTGAACAAATTGCGCCAAGTTCGTAAACTGATTGACGAAAGTGGTTATGATATTCGTTTAGAAGTCGATGGTGGCGTGAAGGTCAATAACATTGCAGAAATTGCCGCAGCAGGTGCAGACACCTTCGTTGCTGGCTCCGCGATTTTTGATCAGCCTGATTACAAAAAAGTCATCGATGAAATGCGCCAAGAATTGAAAAAGGTATCTCAATGACATATGCGGTTTTAGAGAGTATTAAAGCGATTGCGTTTGATTTAGATGGAACCCTTGTTGACAGCGCCGGCGGTTTAGCCGACGCCATTGACAGAACCCTCGAAGAACTAAATCTACCTCCAGCAGGCAAAGAGCGAGTCTCCATCTGGGTCGGCAACGGCGCAGATATGCTTGTGCAGCGAGCGCTAGAATGGGCGGGTATGACGGTCACGCCAGAGCTAAAAAAGCAAGCTCGCATCCGCTTCGATGAACATTATGCAACCACCGTAAATACCGGTAGTCAGTTGTTCCCTGAAGTCAAAGAGACTCTCGAAATAATTGCGAAACACAACTTGCCAATGGCAATCGTGACTAACAAACCAACCCCATTTGTGGCGCCATTATTAGAAAAACTGGGCATCGATAGCTACTTTTCATTAGTGCTTGGTGGCGACGATGTGGTGAAAACCAAACCGCACCCAGCGCCGCTCTATTTAACAATGGGCCAGTTCGGTTTACGCAAAGAAGAATTGCTTTTTGTCGGCGATTCCCGTAATGATATTATCGCAGCCCACAATGCAGGCTGCCCAAGCGTAGGGTTAACCTACGGTTACAACTATGGTGAACCAATTGCAACTACCGAGCCTAGCTACGTGTTAAGTCACTTTTCTGAGCTACTCTCCGTTATTGATTTATCAAAATAAAATCCCCAATAATTCGAGTCGCCAACGGTGTGACTCGAAACTTAACAGGGTATAAAAATACTACAAGGACATACAAAGAAATGAGCACTCCCACTGAGAAATCTAAACAAACCCAGAAACCTATTGTATTCAGCGGCGCACAGCCTTCCGGTGAATTAACCATCGGTAACTACATGGGTGCGTTACGTCAGTGGGTTAAGATGCAAGATGATTATGATTGCATCTACTGTATCGTTGACCAACACGCGATCACCGTTCGCCAAGACCCTGTTGAGCTGCGTAAAAGAACCCTCGATACATTAGCGCTCTACTTAGCGTGCGGTATTGATCCGAAGAAAAGCACCATTTTTGTTCAGTCACATGTACCACAACATGCACAACTGAGCTGGGCGCTAAACTGCTACACCTATTTCGGCGAACTGAGCCGCATGACCCAGTTCAAAGATAAATCTGCTCGTCATTCAGAAAACATCAACGCGGGTCTGTTTGACTACCCAGTTCTGATGGCTGCCGATATTCTGGTTTATCAAACTAACCAAGTTCCTGTTGGAATTGACCAAAAACAGCACCTTGAACTGAGCCGTGATATTGCTCAGCGCTTCAATGCCATTTACGGAGATATTTTCACCGTACCAGAGCCATTTATCCCAACCGATGGCGGCGCACGCGTGATGGCATTACAAGAGCCAACCAAGAAAATGTCTAAGTCTGATGACAACCGCAATAACGTGATTGCGCTGTTGGAAGATCCGAAATCCGTTGTGAAGAAAATCAAACGCGCAATGACCGACTCTGAAGAGCCACCACGTATTTGCTACGATGTTGAAAACAAAGCGGGTGTTTCTAACCTGTTAGATATCCTTGCTGGCGTGACAGGCAAAAGCGTGAAAACGCTGGAAGCCGAGTTTGAAGGCCAAATGTACGGTCATCTGAAAGGTGCTGTCGCTGAAGCAGTTTCTGACATGTTGACTAACTTACAAGCTCGTTACCATGAGTTCCGCAACAATGAAGCGCTGCTAAACCAAATTATGGATGAAGGCGCGACGAAAGCAGCGGCTCGCGCTCAAGAAACCTTAGACAAGGTTTACGATGCGATCGGCTTTGTGAAACGTCCACAGCTGTAATCTTAAGTCGCTATTTAATAGCAAAAAGCCAATTAACTCTCACTGTTAATTGGCTTTTATTTTATCTGTAGTCCACTTACTTCGCGATGTATAACTTACCGTCTTTAATCAGTCCCTGCTTTAATAGCTCGCCATCTTGTCCACGCTCTTCAAGAACACCTTCCGCGACTCCATTCACAAAACTCGTTTTAAGATGTAGATTATTTTTCGGTGTATCGTAGTAGGATTTATAATCGCCGTTGAGTCGGTCATTACTGTATCCCATCTCAGTATCTAAATTCCCATTAGGATGGTAAGACTTAATGACGCCATCCACTTTGCAATTTTTTATAGGAATAAACATTTTTGGCTGACCATTTTTATAATAAACCGTGATGCTCTTATCTAAGCAGTTGTTTTTCACCCACGATTTAAACTGAATGGCACCATTTCCATAACGTTCGATATAGTCCCCGTCCGGTGCTCCTTCAGGAATATCCAGCTCTGGCATTCTCAAGCTTTCTAGCTCTTTAAACTCATCTAGCTGTACACCTTTGTTGTCATACTGAGGTGCTGGCTGAAAAAGGCAGCCAGACAACATGAAGGCAACAGAAAATGCCATAGCGATATTAGTCGTTTTCATAACAACCCTTTTATGTGTATACAAAAAACATAGAATGCCATGATATTTCATTTTATCTTCAAGGAAATGAAAGGGAATTCTCTTATTTTGAAGAAAAGAAAGATGTCATTTTACTTTTAGTCACATAAAAATGCCCGATAGCAATTTATCGGGCTGGCAACTACACCAAAAGGACTCACTTGTTCATACTATTTTCAAAATGCTTAGCGTATGAATAAGCAGCCTTTACCAAAGGTAAAGGCTGAAAGAAATCAGAGGCAATTAACGGTTAGAATCTAATTGCTCATTATTACTGACAACATCCTGAGCTTTCATATAGCTCTCAATAAGCAGTTGGTAAGCAGGGAAGATTTGGGTATACGCTTGAGCCCATTCAGCCGCATCTTCACGATTCCATGTTTTCTGTAATTCAGAGGCAACAGCTGCAGTGTCCATTGGCACGATCCCAGCTTGAACGACTCGCGCTAATGTAATTTCTTGCGCCATCTTGCTATAAGTACCAGAAGCATCAATCACCACAAATACTTGATAACCATCCGCTACCGCGCTAATTGCAGGAAATGCCATACATACACTGGTAATTGTTCCAGCAATAATCAGCTGCTTTTTACCCGTCGCTTTTACTGCTGCAACGAACTCTGGGTTATCCCACGCATTTATTTCGCCACGGCGAGCAATATATTGTGCATGTGGTGCATTTTGGTGGATTTCAGGGATCAATGGGCCATTCGGACCTTGTGGTACTGAGGCGGTTGTAATGACAGGCATTTTTGCTAACGATGCCATTTTTGCCAGAACAGAAGCTCTAGCGCGTAATTCCGTCATTGGCATATCACCAACTGTTTGGAATAAACCACTTTGATGGTCTATCAATAACATGACTGCATCATCTGGGTTAATAACAGGACGCTGACCATTGAAGTTTGCTGGATTGCTCATAATAGAACCTCTTAATCGATAAAGTCGTAAACATTATTAGATTAGAAAATAGAACACTGACTGGCTCTTTTTCTTGCTGCTTACAGTAATACACCGATTTTTAGCTGAGTAGTCCGGATTTTGGTAAACTCTGTCCTATAAATAGGATAATAGCCCTAATCCTGTTGTCCTGTTTTTGCAACAATGAAACCTATTTTTGCTACTACTCGTCCTCTGCTGACTCTTCTATTATTTGCTCATCAAACAAATTTAGGAGTCACACCATGAAAAAGATTATTGGTATTTATCAATCCCCACGTAGCCACTGGGTTGGTGATGGTTTCCCTGTTCGCTCCATGTTTAGTTATAGCAACCATGGGAAATACCTGAACCCATTCTTACTGTTGGACAGAGCGGGGCCACACCCATTCCCAGCATCTGAAGGGGATAATCGTGGTGTTGGCGAGCATCCACATAAAGGCTTTGAAACCGTCACTATCGTGTATGACGGCGAAGTGGCTCACCACGACTCTACGGGGGAAGGCGGTGTTATCGGACCTGGCGATGTGCAATGGATGACCGCGGCATCAGGAATACTTCATCAAGAATATCAGTCTGATAACTTTATGAAAAATGGCGGTACTTTGGATATGGTGCAGTTGTGGGTCAACTTACCCGCTAAAGATAAGCTGGCTGCACCGGGTTACCAATTGCTGACTCGCGATGCTATCCCGACCATTAACTTGCCAAATGAAGCGGGCACATTACGGGTCATTGCAGGGGACTATCTAGGCAATACCGGCGCCGCACGCACATTTACCGCGCTTGATGTTTGGGATCTGCGTCTGAATAAAGGGAAAGTCGTGGGATTGCCAACCAAAACTGGTCGCAACGTTGGACTGGTGATGTTGAAAGGCAGCCTATTTGTGGATGGTCATACTGCATTGAATGAAGGTGAGTTGATGATCCTCGATGCTACTGATAGCAATGTGCTATTAGAAGCCACCACCGATGAGGCTTTAGTGCTGCTGCTCAGCGGTGATCCTATCGATGAGCCAGTGGTGGGATATGGCCCATTCGTGATGAATACGAGCCAGGAAATCAACGAAGCCGTGAATGATTTTAATAGCGGTAAATTTGGTCGGATCCCGAATGCCAGCTAACTATAAAGTCCTCTGAATTTTTTCAGGGGACTTTATTTTTTCCCTGCCGCCATATTCTCTGCCAAATAAGTGAGAAATAACTGAACTGCGGGTAACAACCCTTTACGGGAAGGGTACACGGCATGAATGATATCTTCCGGAAATTGCCATTGCGGTAACACCTCCACCAGCTCCCCACTTTTTAACTCATTTTCAACCACACCTCGGGGTATACGGGCGATCCCCAGCCCTCTTACCGCAGCACGGTATAACGTTAAAATATCGGTGGTGGCTAGCTTGGGAGTAACATGCACTGTCACACTGAGATCATCACTATTTTTTAAAGATAGCGAATAACGCTGTGAATGCTCCGTATTGGCAAGAACTGGGTAATCCACCAGCTGCTCTGGAGTTGATGGTGCTCCTTTTTCACGGAATACGCTTGGATTTGCAACTAAGATCCGCCGAGAATACCCTAGCACTTTCATCATCATCCCTGAATCATCAAGGGGTAATGAACGTACGCGTAATGCCAAATCTAACCCTTCACTGATCACATCGACGGGGCGGTTAACTGCCAGAATTTGCACATCGATATCAGGGTATTTCTCCATAAAATCAATCAGTAAATCCTGCAAATAGACTTGCAACAAAGTAACGGGGCAAGAGAGCTTAATGGTACCTTTGGGGTGTGTTTGTACTGAGCAAATCAGTTCATGGGCAATATCCGCTTCTTCCACGACATTCTTACATTGCTGATAAAAAACTTGCCCAATGTCAGTGACATGAAATTGCCGTGTTGACCGATAAATCAGTGAGACATTTAGTTTTTGCTCCAAGTCGGCAATACGACGACTGAGTTTTGATTTTGGGATCCCAAGCGCCGCACCAGCTTGAGAAAAACCACCATATTCAACGACTTTAACGAAATAATAAAGGTCATTTAAATCGTACTGCATGTTGTTTTCCTCAATCCTAATGACAGTGATAATCCATCAGCTGCGTCGACCAAATAAGCGATGGCTAAATTCTTCAATTTTATGATGCTCTAACCGATTTTGCATCGTCAGGCTCCAACTCGCAGATAGCCCTGCCGCAGACAATAATCGACGGTACAACTCTTCATCATACGGCGCATGGAAAGCTATCATAACCGCTTCTTGCATCGAGATATCACTATTACGGCTCAGTAGTTTTAGCGAGGTATCCGCACCGACATTGCCACCTTTAATGACTCTATATAACCAGCCACAGCGACCTTCGTCCTGCATGATTTGAGCAAAGTTTTCCACGCCCGTTAACCCATTGAGTTTATAGCAAGGGGAACGCGGTTGGGTGACTTGAATGCGCGCATCACCCCAAGAATAAATATCACCGATAAAAACGTTTTCTTCGGTCATTCCTTGAGTTGACAGGTTTTCACCAAAAGCGGAAGGAAGGAATAAATCCTCTAATTGCGGGTATCGTTGTCGCCAAAATTCATAATGTTCTTGCGGGTAATGGCATAGCGCCCTATCTGGCCCACCGTGAAAACGCGTTTCTGCTTGTTCATCCCCTTCAATTCCTAAACTGTTTAAGGTTAATACCCCATCCACGGCTCGCTTATGAATCGCACTCACGCCACAATGGGCTGTGCTTTGAATGGTACCAATAAAAACTTGAGGATGTATTTTCACCGTTTTGCTCCCGATAACCCCGCCAGAAAGAGTTTTCATCATAAAGAATGGCCATAGAGATAACAACGTTATACCGACGGTAAAAACAAAAAACGCGGCTCCGAAGAACCGCGCTTATCAAAAAATCAGTTAGCAAAAAAATTACTTGGTTTTTTCTGCGAAGCGTTTTGCTGCTTCATCCCAGTTCACAACTGACCAGAAGGCTTTGATGTAGTCAGGGCGACGGTTTTGATATTTCAGGTAGTAAGCGTGTTCCCAAACATCTAAGCCAAGGATTGGGTAACCTGAAGCGCCAGAAATCGCTTCACCCATTAATGGGCTATCTTGGTTTGCAGTAGAGACCACCGCCAGTTTGCCATCGGCTTTTAATACCAACCATGCCCAACCAGAACCAAAACGGGAAGCTGCGGCTTTTTCGAACAGATCTTTAAAGGCATCAACACTACCAAAGTCACGCTCAATGGCGGCTTTCAGTTCGCCTTGCAGTTCAGTACCTAATTTTAACCCTTTCCAGAACAGACTATGGTTTGAGTGACCACCCGCGTTGTTACGTACAAAAGTACGTTGATCAGCTGGGATTTGATCTAATTTTTGGATTAATACATCAATATCTAACCCCGCCAGTTCAGGCAGTTTTTCTAAGGCAGTATTGGTGTTATTCACGTAGGTTTGGTGGTGCTTGGTGTGATGGATTTCCATGGTTTGTTTATCAAAATGAGGTTCCAGCGCATCGTAAGCATAAGGTAAAGCAGGTAATGTGTAACTCATATTGTTTGTCTCCAGTGACTTATCTTTCTACCTCACAGACTGAATTAGGATTTCAGTAACTGCGTGTTTTTAACCACGCACCCATTATAGTTATTTTAGTGTTAATGAAAATCATTATCATATCCATGTGAATTCTGTGGATTTTTCCAACAACTATCATCAATAGATTATTCAGTAACTAATACCACTATAGTTCGCCTTTGTTTTTCTTTAATTCTAATGTTAGTTATATTTTTGAATTTTTATTTCAATCATGGATTTAGCATCAAATGATCATACTGCAAATCCCATTACTATTAATACGTGATCTTCCGCTCAAAAGAAAAACAAAATAACCATCCATACTTCAGTTAACTGTTTTTTGACATACTATTAACATCTGCAAGGAGATAATAATATGACACAAATAACTAAACATCCCGTTCCTGCTAATATTGCTAAAAATGCCCTGATAAACGAACAACAGTATAACGATGAGTACCAACGCTCGATTCAAGACCCCGAAGGATTTTGGGGCGAAAAAGGGAAAATCGTTGATTGGATTAAACCTTACACTCGCGTTAAGAACACCTCATTCGACCCTGGACACGTTAATATCCGCTGGTTCGAAGATGGCATTTTAAACCTGAGCGCTAACTGTTTAGACCGTCACCTAGCCACTCGTGGCGACCAAACCGCTATCATCTGGGAAGGGGATGACCCAACCCAATCAAAAAATATTACATACCGTGAGCTGCACCATGATGTGTGCCAGTTCGCAAACGTCCTGAAAAAACAAGGCATCCGCAAAGGGGATGTCGTCGCTATCTATATGCCAATGGTGGTTGAAGCCGCTGTAGCGATGCTGGCATGTGCACGTATCGGTGCTATCCATACTGTCATCTTTGCCGGATTCTCCCCTGAGGCGGTCTCTGGGCGCGTTATTGACTGTAAAGCCAAGCTTATCATCACCTCTGATGAAGGCTTGCGTGCAGGTCGTGCTATCCCACTGAAAAAGAACGTGGACGATGCACTGCAAAACCCACAAGTCACTACCGTCGCGAATGTGATTGTTTATCGCCGTACAGGTAATGCACCAAGCTGGATTGAAGGCCGTGACCTTTGGTGGCACGACGTTATCCAAGGCGTAAGCGCGGATTGCCCACCAGAAGAGATCAATGCCGAAGATCCACTGTTTATTCTCTACACTTCCGGCTCCACAGGTAAACCTAAAGGGGTTCTCCACACCACGGGGGGTTATCTGGTCTATGCAACTCTGACATTCAAATACACCTTTGATTATCATGAAAATGAGGTCTACTGGTGTACTGCGGATGTGGGCTGGGTAACAGGTCATAGCTACCTGCTTTATGGACCGCTATCCAATGGGGCAAAAACCTTAATGTTTGAAGGTGTGCCAAATTATCCCGCAGTTAACCGTATGGCTCAAGTCGTTGATAAGCACCAAGTCAATATCCTGTATACCGCACCAACCGCTATTCGTGCACTGATGGCAGAAGGTGATAAAGCGATTGAAGGCACCCAGCGCGATTCTTTACGTATTTTGGGATCGGTCGGTGAGCCAATCAACCCAGAAGCGTGGGAATGGTTCTACAAGAAAATGGGGAACAGCCGTTGCCCTGTTGTGGATACATGGTGGCAAACAGAAACAGGCGGCTTCATGATTACGCCTCTGCCGGGGGCAACTATGTTGAAACCGGGTTCTGCAACACTACCATTCTTCGGTGTTCGCCCTGCATTGGTTGATAACCTTGGTGAGCCTCTCGATGGCGCAACGGAAGGTAACTTAGTCATTGTGGATTCTTGGCCGGGTCAAGCTCGTACCCTGTTTGGTGACCATGAACGTTTCGAACAAACCTATTTCTCCACCTTTAAAGGCATGTACTTTAGTGGTGATGGGGCGCGTCGTGATGAAGATGGCTATTACTGGATCACTGGTCGTGTTGATGACGTGCTGAATATTTCAGGTCACCGTTTAGGGACAGCAGAAATTGAATCCGCCCTCGTTTCACATCCGAAAGTGGCTGAAGCTGCCGTCGTGGGTATTCCTCATAGCATCAAGGGACAGGCAATCTACGCCTATGTCACCTTAATTTCTGGCGAGGAGCCATCCCCAGAGTTGTACACTGAAGTGCGCAATTGGGTTCGTAAAGAAATTGGTCCGATTGCCACGCCAGACGTTTTACATTGGACTGATTCTTTACCGAAAACGCGTTCCGGTAAAATCATGCGCCGTATCCTACGAAAAATTGCATCAGGTGATACCAGTAATTTTGGAGATACTTCCACACTGGCAGATCCAGGTGTTGTCGAAAAACTGCTAGAAGAAAAACAGTCAATGAGTATCTCGTAGCTATTTAAATAGTTGTGTAGATAGCTCATGGCACTACAGGTCGCCTTCGGGCGACCTAAAATCAATACTCAGCATCACTCAATCAGCAGAAAGTAGAGTCTGACCGAATACCCAGTTAATTCCTTGGGTAGCCATGTGTCGCCCTAAAATCCGCCTTTTGAGCTATCAGAGTATGCCAATAATACAATAACAGAGGAGAACTCTGATGAATGCTACTGCTTACGAAAAGGTCGAGGCGAACCCTCTCTTTCAAGAATTAGTGAGAAAACGTAGTCGCTTTTCATGGTTGTTATCTGCAATAACGTTAGTTCTGTATGTTGGTTTTATCTTTCTTATCGCGTTTGATCCAAGCTGGCTAGGTACCCCAATCACTGAAGGTTCCTACATCACCCGCGGTATTCCTGTGGGCGTTGGGCTGATTGTGATCTCGTTTATCTTAACGGGTTTATATGTCATCCGTGCTAACAGTGAATTTGACCGCTTAACCGCCGAAATCTTAAAAGAGGTAGGAAAATGAAAGTCTTGCTCTCACTTATTCTGTTTTTTACCTCGTCCATGGCACTCGCTGATGCCCTGACAGGCAATGTTGAGCGTCAACCTGTCAACGTTCAAGCCATTGTGATGTTCTTGCTGTTTGTGGGTTTTACCCTCTATATCACTTACTGGGCTTCAAAGAGAACGCGATCTCGCTCTGACTACTATACTGCCGGCGGAAAAATTACAGGTTTCCAAAATGGAATGGCGATTGCGGGTGACTTTATGTCCGCAGCTTCATTCTTAGGGATCTCCGCACTGGTTTATACCTCGGGATACGATGGGCTTATCTACTCCATCGGTTTCTTAATTGGCTGGCCAATTATTCTGTTCTTAATTGCCGAGCGCTTACGAAATTTAGGTCGCTATACTTTCGCGGATGTTGCGTCATATCGATTACAACAAAGACCTATCCGTATTCTGTCCGCAATGGGCTCCTTAGTGGTAGTGGCACTGTACCTAATCGCTCAGATGGTTGGAGCAGGAAAACTGATTGAGCTGTTATTTGGGCTTAACTACCACATTGCCGTCGTGATTGTTGGGATACTGATGGTGCTGTATGTGCTATTCGGCGGGATGCTCGCAACCACATGGGTACAGATCATCAAAGCCATTTTGCTACTCGCAGGCGCAACCTTCATGGCTGTTATGGTCATGAAACATGTCGGCTTCAACTTCAATACGTTATTTAAAGAAGCCGTTGAAGTACATAAAAATGGTATCGCCATTATGAGTCCCGGAGGACTGGTTTCCGACCCAATATCCGCCTTGTCGCTCGGGTTAGCCTTGATGTTCGGTACCGCAGGTTTACCTCACATCATTATGCGCTTCTTCACCGTTAGCGATGCAAAAGAAGCGCGTAAGAGCGTGTTCTACGCGACTGGATTTATCGGTTACTTCTACATTCTGACATTTATCATCGGTTTCGGGGCTATCGTTCTGGTTAGCTCAAATCCTGACTTTAAAGATGCAGCAGGCGCCTTAATCGGTGGTACCAACATGGCAGCGGTACACCTCGCTGATGCCGTGGGTGGAAACTTCTTCCTTGGGTTTATCTCTGCGGTTGCTTTCGCCACCATTCTCGCTGTTGTTGCTGGTTTAACATTGGCGGGTGCGTCTGCGGTTTCCCACGACCTGTATGCGATGGCGATTAAAAATGGTAAAGCCGATGAACGCGATGAATTGCGTGTATCAAAAATTACCGTGGTGATCCTCGGCTTTGTAGCGATTGGTTTAGGGATTTTGTTTGAGAAACAAAATATCGCCTTCATGGTGGGCTTGGCCTTCTCTATTGCGGCAAGCTGTAACTTCCCAATTATCTTGCTATCAATGTATTGGAGCAAGTTAACCACGCGAGGAGCGCTTGCAGGTGGTTGGTTAGGCTTGATAACCGCTGTCGTACTCATGATCTTAGGTCCAACAATCTGGGTGACTATTCTGCATCATGAAAAACCAATTTACCCTTATGAATACCCAGCATTCTTCTCATTGATTGTCGCGTTTACTGCGTCTTGGTTATTCTCAGTCACCGATAATTCAGAGAGAGGCAAAATGGAAAGAGCTCGCTTTAAAGAGCAGTTTGTACGCTCACAGATTGGCTTAGGGATTGAGCAAGGTAAATCTCACTAAATTCATCAATAGAAACAAAAAAGCGACTCAAATGAGTCGCTTTTTTTAATGCTTAGAATTAATTGACGTAAGATCGTTTTTCTATTGCTAGCCAATCTTCTACTGAAGTGTAAAAACCTTGAGGGTTACTTTGCTTTTCAGCGAGTAACTTTTGATACTCCGCTTTATCTTTAGGGGTATAACGCGAAAGTAGCTGTTCCAACATAGGGCGTTTATCAACAAACTTCGTCCCGATTCTAAAGCTTTTATATAAACCAGCCGCAATTCCAATACTAAGAACAACCACTGAGACAATCGCCATGGCGTTATTCTCTAACCCAAGATGATTTTTCACCATCACAAGTAAAGAGAAGGGTACAAAAAACATGACTAGCAGTGAAAGGATAATGGCACCATCTTGCCCATTGTTAAATTCATTCTCTTGCTGTTTATTCACAGAAATAATCTGCTCAAAAATCTGGCTATTGTGACTTTTCATTTTATTCATATAACCCACCTATTTGATGAATGCTCATCTTCTTTCAGCTAAATTTAACAATTCAATATCTTAATTGATTAAAAATAACCATTTTTAATAGTATATAAACAATGGAATTAAACATCAATTTAACAATTCTTACCTATTATATTTTACATTAGGCCAGCTATAGGAGGTTATCGAATAAAAACTAGAGAAGGAATAATGTGTTAGATGCTTAAATGATAATCAATTAATTTCTATGAGAGATTATTAATTTTAATCAATCATGAGAATGGTGGTTTTTATGGCTGGTTTTTTATCGCTAGGATAACGACTTTTCGTTGGATCACTGCGACGCTGATCATCAGATGGAGGTATTCTTTGAGTAAGAACAACCCAGCATAGGGACTTCCTGCAATTTTCAGTACCCTGAAT